>LJHD01000235.1 GCA_001983475.1 Candidatus Epulonipiscium fishelsonii
TAGGATTAAAAAACACACCGATTTTTTTCCAATTATCATCTTTGTAATCATATATAAAATAACCTATTACATTAGAATTTTGTAACTCTAAAAATTTTAAGTGATTTTGAATATCTTGTGTTGTTTTCATTTTAAAACTTGAATGAGATTTTCTTAGACAAATTAAGCCTTTATAAAATTCAAAGACATCCTTATACTTATATTTTCTATTCCAATCAAGAGCATTTACACTATCAGGTGAGTTATAGCTATTATGTTCCAGACTACCATCAGGATTTACTTTTGTACGTAAAAATTCTTGTCCAGCATGAATAAATGGTATTCCTTGAGAAGTTAAAACTATTGTAGCCGCCATTTTATCCATAGCAATTAATGTTTCTTCAGATGCATTTGGACAACTAAGCTGAAGCTTGTCAAACAATGTAAGATTATCATGTGCTTCAGCATAATTTATACACTGAGTAGGTTCATTTGCCCAATAAGTTGTTGAATAATTTATATTATTATAATTTATCTGTGGATGATAAGTTGCAGCAACAATACCAAATTTAATACTATTACTAAGTCCATAATCACCATTTATATAACCCTGTTTTTGATTAAAAAATACATGCCCTTTTATTGCATCACGCATATCATCACTAAAACTTGCGATAAAATTATTGAGTTTTGGTGTGTTGATTTTTATAGCACTTCTATTTTTATCAAGCAGAATATCGTTGCATGTCCAACCTTCACCATACATAATAATTTGTGGGTTAATCTTATTTAATTGCTCTCTGATTTCATTCATTGTTTCAATGTCAAGAATTCCCATCAAATCAAATCTAAATCCATCTATATGATATTCATTTGCCCAAAATGTTACAGAATCTACAATAAATTTACGAACCATGCTTCTTTCAGATGCAATTTCGTTTCCACATCCTGAACCATTACTAAAGTTTCCGTATTTATCGCAACGATAGTAATAATATGGCATAACTCTATTTAAATATGAATCTTCTGTTTGTGCAGTATGATTATAAACAACATCCATAATTACTCCAATATTATTATTAT
>LJHD01000236.1 GCA_001983475.1 Candidatus Epulonipiscium fishelsonii
ATACACATTATATCTATAATTAAGTCTTTATCTCTTAACATAAACAAATTATTTTCTAAACTCTCCATTAGTATATTTTTAGGCAATTCTTTAAACTTATGCTCAAATTGTTTTATTTTTTGCTTAATTTTAATATTAGCTTTGTTAACATACCAATTAAACAAAATATTATCTATAGTATCTTGGTCATCATTATTAGTTTCTATAATAAATTTACCTCGCCATAATTTAATTATAGGTTCAATAACCTTTTCATCTTTTATAATTTCTATCTCGTAAGATTTACCTAAATACATAGCTTTATGAGATTGTGGAGAATTTTCTTCCTTTAAAACGTTATCATCTTGATCTGTATTTCCTTTTAATATTTTTATTATATTTGGAGCATCTTCTTTTAGTTTTTTTATAATTGCAAATATTGATGTACCTAAAGGAGCAATCACTGCTATCTCATTATTTTCTATTTGTATCAAAATATCATTTCTTTTATTATATTCAATAGTATAATAAATTTCATTACTATTATATTCAAAACTAAATTTCATCTATTTCTAGCAAGGATACTCCAACTTACATAAGTAGGAGAGGAAATTACATCCTGTAGTCCTTGCATCCTCCTTTCTGTTAATAAACCATTTATTTTGAATTCTTACTCTATTTAAAAATCTAGCATTTCTGTAACTCAGCCTATTTTTCTAGTGCGTCTATTTTGTCTGTAGGTTGATAATAAGTCCACTATATACTAAATATTGAGTTTTAAATTACTCTTTTAGATAATTATTTTAGGCACAATTTCTATGTGCTAATGAATTTATTAAAAGTCTTTAGCATTATATTCTTTACCTAAAATGAATATAGAAGCAAGATGTACAAATGCTAAAAATAATTTACCTAATTTATCATATCTTGTTGCTATTTTTCTGAACTGAATTGCGTTGTTTTTTTGAAAAAAGCATTCTACTGAATGACGTTCTTTATATACATGTTTATCTATTTTCAAAGTTTTTTTGCATTATGTTTAGGAGGTGTGCATATTAACCTCTAATTTTTTTATAAGCCTTTAATATTTTCTTCGTTCCATACGCTTTATCTTTTAAAATTGTACTTGCAAATATATTTTTATCTTTTAATAATTCTATTGTCATTATACCATTATTTTTACTTCCGTTAGTTAAACATAATTTATTGAGTTCCATAAGCCATCTACTATTGCATGAATTCCACCACGAGAAGCTATTATAGCTATATTCAAAGTCTTTTTTTCCCCGCACTATGTGAATGCACTTTGAATATTGTTGAATCTATTGATAAATATTCCCAGCCTGCTCAAGTTCTTGCCAATCATAACATTGCATTTAACATCACTCTATGATCTTTTGAGGCGCTCTGTCTTGTTTGTTGGTATTAGTAGTTTAATCTGCTCCCATTGTTTATTTGTTAATTCATATCGTGTATTTGTTATAATTATTCCCCCCACATTTTATTTATATAGTTATACCATTTTATTTGATATTATGCAAATTTTAGTTTTAAGAAATTACATAGTATATATGTTCGCAATAGCACTTCTCTAGAGTATAAGTTCTGCAATTTCAGTCGTAGCTGACAGCCCTATATTTTTAGAACCAACATCCATCCCTAATATTATTTTCTATTTGTAACCGCTACTATCATTCAAAAGTTGTATAGTAAATAATTCTCTTTTCAATACTTTAGCTTTTTAGCTTTGTTCTGATAATTTTCAAGGCATCAA
>LJHD01000237.1 GCA_001983475.1 Candidatus Epulonipiscium fishelsonii
TGGAGAAGTTGACAGAGCTCAAATTCAAAAAGAAATCGATCACCTTACTTCTGAAATTAACGTAACAGCAGGAAATACAGAATTTAACCAAATGCCATTGCTAACTGGAGGGGAGCCACTGGAAGAAGCACCCTTTACTATAGAATTAAAAAGAACAGTGGATGAAGATGGAAATGAAATAGCAGATTTAACAACGGATAAAAGACTTGCTACATTGGATGAATATGCTCAATATAAAATTCAAATATTGGATAGTTCCACAGCAGATGAAGGGACAGGATTTACTATTGATGGAGTTGTGTTTGAGTATTACGACTCAGCTAATGGACCGTACACTGGTACAGCACAACCAATTGATATAAGCAAGAAAGAACCTTTTGGAAGTACATCAGATGTATTAAAAGCATATAATGATTCACCTGGATTTGACAACTTTGTGTTTGAGGAAGGTGGAGGAGAGTTTACACTTACTGCTAAAGAAAAGGGAAGTGCAGGTAATTATATGGTAGGTCATGCAGGAGGTACACCACCAACTAATATAGGTATTCAAATTGGTGCAAATGCAAATCAAATATTGGACGTAGAATTGGAATCAATGTCTTCTTATGTGCTGGGACTTAGTGCACCTCCAGGAACTCCAGGATATGGAGATGCTGCAAATATCGAAGAAGGGGTTGGTATTGAAATGACTAGAGCAGGTCTGGATTTCACAAACGAAGACTCTATACATTATGCAATTGACGCTCTTGATAAAGCTATTGACAAAGTTTCTTCAATCCGTTCATCTTTGGGGGCATACCAAAACCGTCTTGAACATACAGTTGAAAATTTAGGTGTATCTGAAGCAAATATGACTACTTCACTTTCACAAATTCGAGACACTGATATGGCAGCAGAAATGGCGGAATATACCCGTACTAATGTTTTAACACAAAGTGCAACAGCTATGCTTGCAAAAGCAAATGAATTACCAAACACTGTGCTACAATTAATTCAAGGATAAGGTTTGACGGTCCCCACATTAAAGGTGGGGGCCTAGTGATTGACAAATTCATTTCTGCTATTCCATTAAGATTGCCACTTCTAGGCTGATATAATGGAGTGCAACCCTACACCTCATATGCATTATTCTATTTTCTATATTTTTTATCTTTCTTATTGTTTTTAACTTCTTTAATTTTCCTAATTTCTTTCTATTTAGTTGAGCTGATTGTGTTATAACTAATTTCTTTATATTTAGTGGAGATATATTGCTTGTGTTATGCCTAATTTCTTTATTTCTTTATATTTAGTGGAGATATATTGCTTGTGTTATGCCTAATTTCTTTATTTCTTTATATTTAGTGGAGATATATTGCTTGTGTTATGCCTAATTTCTTTATTTCTTTATATTTAGTGGAGATATATTGCTTGTGTTATGCCTAATTTCTTTATTTCTTTATATTTAGTGGAGATATATTGCTTGTGTTATGCCTAATTTCTTTATTTCTTTATATTTAGTGGAGATATATTGCTTGTATTATACCTAATTGTCTATGATTTTTTTGTGTGTTATAATACATTTATATTTTAGTTTATATTATATTTCACAAGGAGAAATCAAATGAAATTGCGAAAAAAATTATTAATGGGTATAGTAACACTAGCTTTAATCAATATACCAGGTGGCATTGTAAAGGGCGCAAATGAAAATATCATTGAAATAGAAGATGGTGAGAATATAATAAATGGAAAAAGATGGTTTTATAAAGATGGAGAAATATTAACAGGTTTACAAACTCATAATGAAAAAACAGCATTTTACCTTGATGGTGGAGGAGTAGCAAAAGAGTGGAAAGAAATAGATGGAAAGCAGTATTACTTTTTGGTTAATGGTTCAACAATACAAGGTATACATATAATAAAAGATATTCCATACGGATTTAATAAAGATGGATCATTGGCAATATCTGAAGTAACTCCAGAATATGTTACAGATGAAAACGGAATAGCACAGCTAGGATGGCAATCAGTTGAGGGAAATGATTACTACTTTTTTAATGATGGAATAAAAGCAATTGGAATTCAAGAGATAGATGGAGTTACATATGCATTTAATGAGGATAGCACTCTAGCGAAATTAAAAACAACAACAGAATATGTTACAGATGAAAACGGAATTGTGCAGCTAGGATGGCAAACAGTAGGAGACAATACCTACTATTTCTCTAGTGACTTAAGTAAGGCAACAGGCATTCAGGAGATAGATGGACAACAATATGGGTTTAATGAAGATGGGTCACTAGCAAGAAATCAATCTATTGGAATATATCAACTAGATGAAAACGGAATTGTAAAATTAGGCTGGCAAATTGTAGATGGCAAAAAATACTATTTTACTGATGAAGGGTTAATTAATGATGGAATTCATACAATAAATGAAGTAAAGTATGGGTTTAAAGATGGCACTTTAGTAACAAATGGACATGTGGGTATATATAAAACTGATATAGAGGGAAAGATTACTGGAAAATTACCTGTAGATAGGGAAAATTTTCAAACTCATATTATAGACAAACTTGATACATTTGGCTGGAATGAAAATGGAGTATACGAAGCAATTAGATATAAATATAAATATAAAAATATATCATCACAGGGAGACACTATTGATAATGCAATTTATCTTATAAATAATGGTAAAACTTCATGCTATGGCTATGCAGCTTTAGCATATCATATGTGGCTTGCAATGGGGTATGATGCAAGATATATTGTTGGAACAGGTCGCCTTGGTGGAGAGCATGCTTGGATAGCTGTAAAGCTGCCTGAGGGATGGAGCTATTATGATACTATGTATATGGCTACTCCATATACGAAGTCTCAACTAGTTAATATGGGATATAAGTGGAACATCGAATTTTAATTCATGGTTCACTTATAGTGGGAATCCCCCATCAAAAAAGTACTTCAGCTTATAAGTACACAATAAAATATTTAACTAGCACAGCTGGTTAAATTTAAAAAAATAATTATAAATCAATCATTAGTGCATTATGCACAACACCATAAGGAGCTGCATACAAATGTGTGACTTTTTATGTCGTTTTTTATAGATAATACTTTAATATAGGTATAGTATAATGAATATTTATGCAATCAGAGCTGGAAAATCTTTGGATTTTTATCTTTAAGTTAATCTGAATGAACTTATTTAGCTATAATTTGCACAAATAAATATTCGTAATTCATAAATTATTAGCTATAATTCTTGAATCACGAATTTAGGAATTATCATGAATAAACCTATTATTCATGATAAGAGAAAATGCCAAAGGTTTTTTTCTCTTATTTTTTTATTAATAAACCTATAAATGATGCTGCTGAAAATAAGATATATTAAAATTTTGATTTTGTTTAGACTGTGAATGTTGGGCGTAAAACCTAATTAAGAAATAAGGATAGGAATGCTGAGTGGAAAACCCTATCGTGAAATAAGAATAGGAATGCCAGATAGAAAACTAGATGGAGAAATAAGAGTATGAATGCTGGATGTAAAACCAGATATAGAAATAAGAATGCTAGATAGAAAACTAGAAATAGAAATAAGGATAGGAATGCCAGATAGAAAACTAGATGGAGAAATAAGAGTAGGAATGCTGTGTAGGAAACCAGATGGAGAAATAAGGATAGGAATGCCAGATAGAAAATCCGACTGTTAACTTGCCTAAAAATATTTTTTACACTAGAAATAGGCTTAAAATTTCTTTATGCCTATTAGCCCACTTATCGCGAAAAATATATTTAAAATTTCTTTCCCAACATTTACATAAACTGTTTATAATCTCAAATGTAAGATTATTAATTAACAACTATGTTTAGGATATGTTTATTATCCAAGATTTTTTTTGAGAGATTATAAACAGTATTTATGGTAATGAATAATGATAAATCTTTAATTTCTCATAATTCATTCAGGAGTAAAAAACTAAATAATTTTTAAAGCGAGGAATTGCCCCGAATCCAAATTACTTTATTCCTGTAGTAACAGTACTTTAAAACAATAATAATTCAGAATGATGAAAAACCTAGAAGGCTTTTCTAGGTCTAGCGGAAGCTTTGCTCCCAAACCCTCATCAAAAAATATTTTTATTCACAAGTGCTAGTACTAGAAATCAGCTTTGTACTAAATGAATTATATATATTAAGGTCCACGGCCATGGATTTGTTGCTTTATTTATAATAAGGGAAAGAGTCCCTTGGTCTTTTTGTCTTGCTTGTATCTTGCTTTTAATTGTACTAAATGAATTTTAATTTTGGTTGTCAATCAGTTGTTACTTATTCTTTCGCATCTGCTCTACTACTTATTTTTTCGCCTAATTGCTACTTATTTATTCGCGATTACTCTGCTAATTGTTTTTTTCACACGGGTTAACTATTAAAGTATATACCTAACTATAATAAAATACAACTGACAAAATAGCCTAATATGTTTCTTCCCACTAGCACATGTTGTCTAATATAATTGGAATCACTCAAAAATGTATATTTATGCACATTTGTGCAATTTGCACATACGATTTGTATGGGGTATTCTAATGTTTGCTAAACACACCGTAAAGCAGCGTAAAACTATGAAGCCATGACTAATAGATACACTATTGTAGTGATAAGACTTTCTTGTGTGTTTATTTTGCTTCTTAAAAACTTGTCAAATATTTAAAAAAAATAGTATTAGCTTAAAAACTTGTCAAATATTCTATATAAGTAGTATTTGACATAATATATAATTATAAATACATAACAAGATGGAGGGGTTAATATGAATTCATATTTAAAAAATGTATTATCAGGATTTATTTCGCCAGCTTATGAAGTTAAGCTTACTAATCCAATGAGAAAAAAAGCAACTTTTTTGATTATGGATATTGATGAGGATGATGTCCCAGAAATTTTATTTTGTTTTAAGGATAGTGGAGAAGAATACATAGCCATATTAAAAAAAGAATCATTTAAATGGCAACTTGAATATTTTACAAAGCAGATGAATACTCAAGCAATGTTTATCTACAGTACTTTAGAGCCTGTGCAAATTACAAAAGATTGGTTTGAGAGTAACGGAGAGGTAACTTTAGATAATTTAGTACAAGAAGAAGAGATAGACTTAATTAGTTTGATAGACGATGAAATGTATTGGGGAAACATTACAAGAAGAGAGGATTTGTTTGTAGAAACTGTTGATTATACTCAAGCAGATGTAACAGGAGATGGAAGATATGATGAAATATATTTAAAGGGAAAATTTCCAAATGGTATAGATGCAGGATATGCAATAGATATGTTTATTATTGTTAGAAATGGGGTTACGGGTGAAGAGTTGAATATTCCAATTGCTGGAGTAAACAGTGGATATTCACCGAAACTTCAAACTATAGACTTTAATCAGGATACAGTGAAGGATATAATGGTTAGCTTTGTAGACAGCATATACTATCCATCATATATGTATATGTATTTATATTCTGTTAGAAATTGGGCACCAGTATTAATATTTGAAGCAAAAACATTTAATGATATGTCTTCAGGTACAGTAACTTATAACAATTTATATAAAATTATGGTTCAAACACAATATCCAGCCAGGCAATACAATTTGGATTTAGGTACATTAAACCCCGAGTATTTATATCAGCTATATGACCAAAATGGTAATTTGATTGCACCAACGTATGGAACTCTGGGAAAAGTGACTAGCTTTACACCTGTAAAAACAAGTCAAGATGCAGTTTATAGCCTAAGTGCACTTCAACCAGTTATTGCTGAAAATAATGACAAACTTGGAACTATTGAAACATTGATGCAGTGGGATAATGAAGAAGGAGAGTTTATTCCATTTTCTCAATATCTTGCTATTGAGGGCAGAAATTTCTAAAACATTAAAATAAAGGATTTAGTCATCCTAAATCCTTTATAATGAATAAGGCAATTGCTATTATAGCAATTGCCTATTTGTTATGAGTTTATTTTATATTTATCCCTGAATTAGTTGTAAAACAGTGTTTGGTAATTCATTTGATTTTGCAAGCATAGCTGTTGCACTTTGTGTTAAAACATTTGTACGGGTATATTCTGCCATTTCCTGTGCCATATCAGTATCTCGAATTTGTGAAAGTGAAGTGGTCATGTTTGCTTCAGACACACCCAAGTTTTCAACTGTATGTTCAAGACGGTTTTGATATGCCCCCAAGGTTGAACGGGTTGAAGAAACTTTATCAATAGCTTTGTCAAGAGCGTCAATTGCATAATGTATAGAGTCTTCGTTTGTAAAATCCAGACCTGCTCTGGTAATTTCAATACCTACTCCTTCTTCAATATTAGGAGCTGGACCATATCCAGGTGTTCCTGGAGGTGCACTAAGCCCTAGTTGATGTGAAGATAATGACTCTAAGTTTACTTCTAATAGCTGATTTGCATTTGCTCCAATTTGAATATCTATATCAGTTGTTGGAATTCCACCATCATTTGCTATCATATAATTACCTTTGCTGCTTGGTTCTTTTGCTGTAAATTTATCTGTTCCATCAAAATTAAAATTTTTAAAACCTGGAGACTCATCATACTCAGATAATACATCTTGTGTTGTTCCTGTGTCAGCTCCTTTTATATCTATTGGCACAGCAGAACCAGTATACGGGCCTGCATCTGAATCATAAAACTCAAATGCTACACCATCAACAGTAAACCCTGTACCTGGAGTTTGAAGAGATGCATCAGGCAATGTCGCGTCATATTGAGTGTATTCTTCCAATGTAGCAAGTCTCGGTCCATCAGTTGTTAAGTCTGCTATTTCATTTCCATTTTCATCCACAGTTCTGCTTAATTCTATCGAAAATCCACTGTCTCCTAGTGGTTCGCCACCAGTAAGTAATGGCATTTGGTTAAATTCTGTATTTCCTGCTGTTACGTTAATTTCAGAAGTAAGGTGATCGATTTCTTTTTGAATTTGAGCTCTGTCAACTTCTCCATATGTACCATTTGCTGACTGAATTGCAAGCTCTCTCATACGTTGCAACATGTCATGTACTTCATTTAATGATCCCTCAGCAGTTTGTATCATGGAAATTCCATCCATTGCATTGTCATTCGCTTGTTTAAGTCCTTGAACTTGTGTTCTCATTTTTTGAGAAATTGCCATTCCTGCAACATCATCTGCAGCTTTATTAATTTTTAAGCCTGAAGATAATTTTTCAAGAGATTTATTTAATGCCAATGTGTTTTGGTGTAAAGCATTTAATCCTCGTAAAGCTGGTATATTATTATTAATTTTCATATTTATAAACTCCTTTTATTGATTTTAGGTTATTGAATAATTCATTTAGTATTAACTAATAAAACTAATTTCTTTATAGTGTTGTTTGTTCACAACAAAAGATTAAGAAATAGCTCCACTCCAAAAGTTGTTTGCTTTTTTGTTTAATGATCATGATAATAAAAGCAGCATCATTTATTCAATACCATAGGTTTATTTAAAATATATATCGTAAAATTTTTTATGCGGACAACATTGTTTTAATAAAAATTTAACTTAATTTTTACAAAAAGATGCGAGTGAACATTGTTCACCCGCTATATCAACATTATGATTGAAGTAGTTGCAATACTGAGCTTGGTAATTCATTTGTTTTCGCAAGCATAGCCATTGCGCTTTGTGTTAAAACATCTGTACGAGTATACTCTGCCATTTCCATTGCCATATCAGTATCTCGAATTTTAGAATAAGACTCTGTCATAACTTCTTCAGTCACATTCAACTTTTCAATAGTGTGTTCCAAGCGATTTTGATATGCACCCATAGCCGTACGAGATTTTAATACTTTTCCAATAGCTTTATCAACAGCTCCAATTGCATATTGTATATCACCGTCCTCTATAACACTTATTCCTGCTCTTACAGTAGTAACTTCCTCAGCCATCTCATCTTCACTTCTAGAATTTTTATTTACAAGCTTTCTTTGCACTCTTGTAGAATCTTTCTCCATGTTTAAAATTTCTTTATATCCTGGAGTTCCAACTGGCGCCATAAGCCCTAACATAGCAGAAGATATTGCCCCAAATTTGAAGTCTAGAATCTCATTTGCACTTGATCCAATTTGGCTTTTCATTTCATTTTCTGGGGTTCCTCCCATATGTGATACCATGTAATTTCCTACGCTGCCCTTTTCCTTAGCAGTAAGTCTAAATTCACCTTCTTCTTCACTAAATGTAAAGTTTTCAAATCCTACAGTTGTGTTATATGTATGTAAAACAGCTGATGTACTTCCTTCTGGCTTAACTTTTTTAATATCAATTGGTTGGGCAGAACCTTTATATGGCCCATTTTCTGAATTATAATATTCAAACACCACTCCGTCCAAAGTAAACCCTGTACCTTCATCTGCTGTAGAACTATCTAATACCCTAATTGAATATTGGGCATATTCATCCAGCCTAGCAAGCCTTGGCTTACCTGTTAAATCTGCTATTTCTTTTCCGTTTTCATCCACTGTTCTTTTTAATTCTATTTCAAACGGAGCTTCCTCGACTGGCTTTCCTCCAACCAGTAACTGTTTAGTGTTAAATTCTGTATTTTCTGTAGTTACATCTATCTCTGCAATAAGGTGATCAATTTCTTGTTGAATTTGTTCACGGTCTTTTTTTACATATGTACCATTCCCTGATTGTACTACTAGTTCTCTAATACGTTGCAGCATGTCAGTCACTTCATTTAAAGAACCTTCGGCAGTTTGAATTATAGCAATACTATCCATTGCATTTGAATTTGCTTGTTTAACTCCATGTATTTGGCTGTTTATTTTACTAGAAATTGCATATCCCGAAACATCATCTGCTACTTTATTAATCCTTAGTCCTGAAGATAATTTCTGGATAGAGTTATTTAATAGCCCGTTATTACTATGTAAAGAATGTAATCCTTGTAAAGCTGGTATGTTATTTAAAATTTTCATTAGTTAAGTCCCCCTTTAGTTAATTCCATCATTTGAATTAGGGTGTTGAATAATTTAGTATACTAGCAAGTGTAATTATAAAATATTAAAGTAATTTAGGTTCGTGGCCCCGCTTTACTTTTTTTATTCAACACCCTATGAATGATATACAATGTGTTCCCTATATATCATTTTAAATCTAGGTTATCAAAAATAATAAAAAGATTAAAATCTGTTAAAATTTTTATTAAATATTGTATATTAGTCACTATTTATTTCTAAATAGCTACTCTAATTGGGTGTAACCCTACACCGCTTATCCCATCTGCATAAGCATTAGGGAATACTAGTTGATTTTTATACTTATTTTTATAGCCTTTAGTCGTTAGACTTCTATAGTTACTAATAAAAATTAAAATTACCAACCACATTGAATATTCGCAATTAAAAATTGCTCAGAAGTTTTACTCTAAAATGTTTGCTTTTAGAAACCACTAATATTCAGCTGTTTATATAATTATTGCCCTAAAACAAATTATATAAACATTATTTGTAAAAAATATCAAATATATTATATATATATTATACAGATTTCTGTACTATATGTTTATTCCAATATTTCCAGATCAAGGTTTTGTTTTGTCTCATAAAGCAATGTTTCACATAAACAATTTATTCTTTTAATATATATCAATATTGGCTAATGCTGCTCCAATATAAATGTTTCTTCTTCATCTAGATATAAATGAAAGTTGTATATTTTGAATACAAAACAGTTTATAACAATATCTTTTCCAAGTTAAAATTTTATCTTTTTTTATATCAAGTCAGAAGAAAGTTCTGATCTTTTTCTATTTTTATCTATAACCTTATTTACTAATACAACAATAATTACTATAATTACAGCAAAACTATCAGCCAGTGCTTGGGCATAAAAAATGCCTTCCACCCCTAGCATAGGAGGAAGAATTATAGAAAAGCCTGCTTGTAAAATAATTCCACGTCCTATAGATATAATGTTTGATGAAATATTTTTATTTAATGCTTGATAATACCCACCCACAGTATAGACTATACCTAAAAAAGGCATTCCCATACAAAATGTAAGAATTCTATTATAAGCTAGTGACAAGTATTCTTGGCTAATACCAAAAATTTTAATAAATTCATCTCCAAATAAAAATAACATACTTAAACAAAATATCCCTAGCAAAATGCTTGAGCAAATTGTCAGTTTTAAAATATTCTTCAGTCTAGTCATGGAATTTGCACTATAATGATAGCCTATTAAAGGCTGCATTCCTTGAGCAATTCCCACTCCAAGCTGTCCATATAAAGAAAAAACATATCCAGCAACTGAAAATATAGCTACGTCAACAGTGTTTCCATAGATATATATAATATTATTTTGAATAAGAATTACTAATCCGATTGAAAATTGCATTACAAATGAGACTATCCCAATTTTTATAATTTGCAAAAAAATATGTTTATCAAACTGAAAATATTTTATTCTAAGCTTAATATTAGAATTTCCTTTTGTAAAGTAGCATAGTCCAACACAGGTGGAAATAAGTACTCCACATCCTGTAGCCAAAGCAGCTCCTGCCGTACCCATTTTAAGGACAAATACGAAAATATAGTCTAAAACAATATTCCCACTAGCACCAGCCATAACAAGCATCATTGACAGTTTAGGGTTTCCATCTGCTCTAACAATAGGTACCAAGGCGTTTGCTAATAAATATGGAATTGCAATAAAGTATACAACTAAGAAATAATCTCTTGTGTATTGATATGTATCACTGTCAGCACCAAGCAAATTTACAATAGGGTCTACAAATAAAAATCCTATTATCATTAAAATAATGCCAAAGTATAATGCAGATTTTATAGTTATACCTAAAATCCTTTCTGCACGTTCAATATTTTTACTTCCAATTGATAAAGCTATAAGATTTGCAGCTCCTGTTCCAAGCATGAGGCCTATACCTAAAATGATAGTTATTGCAGGCCACGCTAAATTTACTCCTGCAAGTCCTGCTTCACCTACTCCACGCCCAACAAAAATACCATCAACCATAGTATAAATTGCATTGAATATTACACCAATGACAGATGCTAAAATAAATTTTCTCCATACAATAAATAAACGCTCATTTAAAATATATTCTATATTCATATCTAATCCCTCTTCTTATATAAATGAAAGAGCTGCACAAAGTACCCAGTGTTTGGCGAACATAAAAGTTCGCCTTTATAAGTACTTACTACTAAATACATAAAAGTTATAGATAAATCAAGGTTATAATAATTAGCAAAAAAATTACCACTATTGTATATTAGTCACTATTAAATAGCTAACCTAATTGGGTGCAACCCTACACCACATATCCCATATACCTAAAAATTATGGAATACTTTTTTAATATTTATCTTACATAGCATAACAAAAACATAGTCACAATGCAATATAAACCTTAATACATTTTTATACGAAATTTTTAAAAGTTTGAAGGTAGTAGTTCGTCAAATTTTACAGTATTAGCATTGTTAACACTAGCTTCTATATCTTTAAGTATTTCATGTATATTTGATGTTTTGCTACTATCATCAGTTGGAACATAATATAAAACATGTGTGTGAATTATTCCAAGATGATTAACTCTTTCGTAATACTCTCCATCACTTTCATTTTGCAAACGGGGAACATATACATCTAATTTTACTGTATCATTAGATATTCTTTTTATTGCTCCACCTCTATCATCCACAACAAAAAGTGAAGTGTTAACATCAGAAGGTAAATTCGGAATAATTACACTTGTTCCAAAAGGAAGATCTTTTGGTGCTGCAAGAGAGCCTACTTCCAAAGAACCACCTATTGCGTTCATTTCTGTGTATCCACCATTTTCAATTCCTAACCCTGTATAAAAAGTAACAATTGCATTCATAGTCTGATAATTGTCTGATATAATTTCTTGTAAATGAAGGTTATCTTCAGAATTTACATTATTAGACATAACAGGTTTTACTACATCTTTAATCGGATTAGCTTGCCTTATTGTAGGTTCTTGCTTAAGTTCATCAAAAGTATTCAAAGTTGCACTTAATACAAATGTTTCAGCTATATTCACTGCTCTAGAAGCATCATTTTCTGTAACATCTGTACTTAATGTTGAAATTGATCTATCATCAATTACTTTTGTATAAACATGTAATCCACTTAACCAACACATACCAACACCAGCATAAATACCTAATCCCATTAAGATTTTGTTTTTACTTGACATAACTCCTCCAAAATATTGTATATTTAATAATAAGATGCTTATAATTTTTAAACAAGTTTACTAAAATTATAAACTCTCTCTAACATAGATAATAAAATAATATATCTCACTATAAATAAAAAATACCTATCTCTTGTCAACGGAGATAGGATTAACTATTAATCAAAAAAATATTCAATGCTCTCTAATTCTACATCAGAAATAGTCGTTAAATCTACAATTTGATTCATTGCAAATTTTCCACTAAAGTTGTCAATCACTTGAATTATAGGCTTCAATAAATTGTTAGGATTATTCTTTACTAAAATTCCCATGTCGTAATTTGACAATTTAAACATTGTATCTGGCATAAAAAAATTTGTATTTTGTACAAAAGTATTAAGTAAATTTTGGTTAAACTTTTTCAATATTGGTTCTAATGTATCTTTTAAGCTGTTAGCTCCACATCCCAAAATTTCATGCGAATACATAAAATTGGTATGAAAATTAACTATTTGAATAATTTTAGCAAATTCCACGATGTCATTATTTCTTAGTTGTTGTGGATATCCAGTTCCATCTTCAACTTCATGGTGTTGCATAACTGCATCAAGAACACTTTTATCTAAGTTATGATATTGCTGTAAATGTTTATATCCTATTAAAGTGTGAGAAGCTTCTTCTTTTTTAGCAATCTTTTCAGAAAAGACTCCTATATCTTTTAAAAAATCACTCAAGACTAAATTAACTGTTTTTTCATTATCAAATCCTAAAATTATACCAAAAATACCACAATTGATTGCAGTTACAATTGTGTTTGAAATCATTGAATTAGGGACTAAATTGTTAGGTATGTAAATAATTTTTAGCGGATCTTTTTCATGTTGATTTTTTAGGGAATTAACCAATAGCTTGATAGTTGAAATAAAAGATGATAGATTAGTTATGCCACCCTTCTCCATGCAATCAAAAGCAATAGCATAAAATTCTTGTGTAATTTGAGCAATATAAGCTCCTGTTTCTTTGGAAAAAATCTGTTTTTGCTTAGTAACGCAATAATTATCTTTAATAAAAATATAATGGTAACGTAAATTTTTTATTAAACGTATTTCTCTATTCCCTAAAATTGTTCCTCTTTTTAAAACAAGTTTATTTTCTGTATCATATATATTTACAATTAATTTTTTATCCATTAAAAAAGATGAAGTTTCTACTAATCGCATATAAAACCCTCCTAAAAAAATGTATATTATATCTAATATTTGTAACACTAAATATATGTTAACATGCTAATTTAATTAGGTCAATATGTCAACTTTGTTATAAAAATAAATTATTAACAAAAAAAGCAATAAAATTTAAAAAAACGTTCTATTA
>LJHD01000238.1 GCA_001983475.1 Candidatus Epulonipiscium fishelsonii
GATAACATATCCCATGTTAGAAGCAGAATTTCAAGGAGCTGCTGCTATTATCAGTGCTAATGTAGGAGGATATGCTCAAATTGCTGATGATGCACTTAATAATCAAGATATTTGTGCTCCAATTAGTATTCCTTCTGTAAGTATTGGAGTAGCTGATGCTAAAGAAATTCAAGAAAAAATATTACAAGGAAAAACAATGGCCACTTTAATAGTAGATAATATTGTTGAAGAAGGTGGCGTTACATATAATATTATAGGTAAAATTCCTGGAAAAAGCGATGAACATCAAATTGTTGTAGGAGCTCATTATGATATGTATTTTAACGGATTTCAAGATGATAGTGCAGCTGTTGGGTTATCATTAGCAATGGCTAAAGCTATGATTGATTCTGGATATACCCCTGAAAATGACATTATATTTTCAATGCATGGAGCGGAGGAATGGGGTTCAATAGGTACTCAATACGACTGGACTGTTGGTGCCTGGGAGATGGTAAATACACTTAATCCTGAATGGACAGATAAAACATTGGCTTTCATTAATTTTGAATTACCAGCATATGCATTTGGCACAAGTACAAAAACAGCTTCAGCACCAGAGATGTTTTCTATGATTTCGCATTTTACAAATGAATATGAATTAACTCCTGATCCAACAAAAGTATTTCCAGATGGAATAGATACAGAAGGTTCTCCTACTTACACATATTCAGATGACTTTTCTTATTATATAGCAGGTATCCCATCAACTGTAAATGGTACCGTTTCTGCTGATAGTGTAAAAGACGGCAGTGATTTCATGGTAAATATGTATCATTCTAATTACGACACATATGAAACATATAATGAAGATGTTATGGAGTTTAATTTGCAATATTATGGTGCTTTAGCTATGTATATTGATGCTCATCCAGCATTGTACTTAGATTTTACAGCTCAATATGATAGAATACTTGAAAGCATTTCAGAAGAAACTATGCAGCTAAGCGATGTAGATATGAACTTATATATGCAAGCTTTAGATAATTTAAAACAAAGTGCAGAACTAATGACTCAAAAAGTAGAACAAATTAATAATGATTATAATGCTGCAAAAATTAATAATGACGATGAAGCTATGAAACAGTTATGGGCACAAGGAAAAGAATTAACAAAGCAGAATTTAGCTGCTTTTAAATTTGCTCAAGATACCCTATTAAGTTTAATGTATGAAAGACCAATAGTTCCTCATGAAGCTCCTCAAGAAAACATTGAATTAATGAGTGAAATTGTTAAATTACTTGAAAATGGGGAAGGCGATGTTGCTGTTGATGAGTATGTATGGCAAGTAAATAATATCTTTGAATGGTATGCTATGTACTTCTCACCAGAAGTTATTGATATTCAAAATGAAATGATTTGGGGAGAATCAAATGCTGATAACTTATATTGGGGAACAAATAAAGGGTTTATAAAAGCAGATGTAGAGGATGCAACTAGAAGTTTAATGCTTAAATATGGAACAGATGAGATAGATTTTACAAATGAAATACAAATTTATAAAGAGGCTATTGAATCTCAAAAAGATATCCTAAAAGATTTAGCAACTAAAGAAATATCAGATATAAATGAGCTTGCAACTAAATTAAAATTAAATCCCTAACTATTGTAGAGTACCAATTATGCCCATAAGACCGAAGTTTTAGATTTTAAAAGTAACTGCTAAAATATGTACAAATTTCAGCCTTAAAGTTTCTCCGCAAATACGGATATTTATATTTAGCCTGAAAAAGCCTTTCATCTTGAGCTGCACACTTTCTATTTAAATGGTTGCAGTTCAAGAAAACATTATAGATGTCAATCAAATTCACATAATAGGATTTGTCTGCTATACTAAAGCAACAGATTTAGTCATATTGCTCCTGAATCAACACACATTAATCTTTAAATTACTCATGATTATTTTAGGGATAATTTATAAGCGCATCTATTTAGTCGCACTTATAATAAAGAATGATAAAAAAAGCTTATCAAAATAAGTACTTACTCGAAAAGCTTTTACTTAAAATCTAAAGTCGAATATTAATAATACCTGATTCACCAATTTCTTTATAATTCTTTGAAAATTTTAAATTAGTCTCAATTAATTCAAGTTTATCTATATGATTTTCTTCTAAAAAAGATTTAGAAAAGGTTATTTCATCAATAATTTTTGTCCCTGGCAAAAGACTGGAATTCAATTCATCAAATCCATTATCCATCATAAAGTTGTTAGCTGATACATTTTCAGAGCGTATATTTATAGCATTATTAGAATTGTTTTCAATATACAATCTAAGAACTTTATCATCATTCCTATTGAGAATACCTTTAGATACAACTTTTATTTCATTGTCTTCATAAATAATATTTCCACTATCATTATATTCCTGAGTGTATTTTCCTGCATAATTAGTAGTTAATGATATTAAATTGTTTACAGAAATATCATCATACGAATCAGCTTCTTTAATGTTCAATCTAAAATCAATATTAGTAAATTTGTCAATTGCTGATTTTTTTAAATCACTGTCCATCAATTTTAAACTATCATTAGCTTTTTTTCCACTAGCAACTTCAACAAACATACTTGTACTAACCATATATCCATTGACTACACAATCATCTGCAGTAAAAATAATATTTTCATCAGTATTATTTTCAAATAGCAATTTGATCTCTGGCCCAAAAAATCCTTTATGATATATCTCTTTTGCTATTATCTTTATGTTATCTTTATCATAAATAATAGTTTCTTCTATTTTTGAAGGTTCTTCTAAAACTTTTTCTTGCGAATTAGATTCAGTACCTGTACTAGGCATTTCGTCATTCGCAATATCTGAATCAGAAGGCTCACTTGCATAAATTGCATCAGCATTTTCTTCTTTAAAAATAGTTCCTATTGTAAAGATAACTCCCATTCCTATTATTACTATAAATAAATTTTTTATTAATTTCATTATTATAATCTTCCTTTTTTTAAAAATAAGTTAATATTTTATTAACTTATTTTAAGTATAATCATAATCCATAAAAATATTCAAAA
>LJHD01000239.1 GCA_001983475.1 Candidatus Epulonipiscium fishelsonii
TTGATATAGATATATATGATACTTTATAAAAATGGTAAACTAGGATTGGTGCAATAACTATAGTTATACATAAACTTGACAAAATTGAACTATACAAATTAATTTTTATACAATATTTTGAAGTAGTATAATATTGAAATCTGATACCTTTGTCTAAATAAAATTTTTCTATATACTTATATAGCCCAATACCAATCATGCTGCCAAAAGATAGTTGAAAACCCACTCCAAATAAACTATATGGATTATAAATTATTATTATCCCAATAGCAATTGCAATGTTATTCAAAAAATCATCCTCTTGCCAAATGCATTTTGCTATAATATTTAAAGTAATAAATATGCAAGCTCTCAAATTCGAAGTAGACAGCCCTATTATAAAACAATAAGTCCAGCAAAAAACCAAAGTACTTATTAATCTAGAATAATATCCAAAAAGAAAAGTTGCAATTAATATCGCAACTTTTTCCTTAACAAATATTATAGCTGTTTTTAAAAAAAGCTTTCCTAACCAAATACTTAATGTTGTGCAACAAATATATATTATTCCTATATGAAATCCTGATATAACCAATATATGTCCTACACCTAAGTCAAAATAATTATTTTGTATGCTTTCATCCAAATCGCTTCTATCACCTAAAAGCAAACTTTTAATTATTCCAGAAAATTCTTTTTCAGAATCTTGTTTTTGAAAAATATAATCTATGTGTTCTCCAATTTTGTTATTTATTTTCTCAAAAACAGGTGTTTTCTTCATAATATCTATATCTATTACTTCAATTCTAGCAAGAATTCCCTCACTTTTTAAATATGTTACATAATCCATATCAGTGGGATTATATCGAACTGGTTGTTCTAATATACTTCCTCTACATTTAACTTTATCATAAGGTGTTATTAGAATTTCAGCACCTTTTTCTTTTTTTATCATCAGCATTACTTTATAATTTACGGGATAATTATTGCTGATTACATCCTTTATTATTATTTGTTGAAAATAATCTGTTTGATTAACTTCTACAACTGTACCCGATATAT
>LJHD01000240.1 GCA_001983475.1 Candidatus Epulonipiscium fishelsonii
TTAACTATTAAAGTATATACCTATATCTAACAAAACACAACTGACAAAATAACCTAATTTATTTCTTCCCACTAGCAAATACTGCACAATATAATTTGTATTGCTTAAAAATGTATATTTATACATACTTGTGCAATTTGTACAAACCATTGCATGGGGAATTTTAGTGTTTAACTGTACATCGCCATTTATATTGAAGCAGCTTAAAACTATTTTAAAAATCCCTGTATGTGACCAGCCCTCAAAAAATACTTCAGCTTATAAAAATTTAATTTTATTAGTGACAATTTCTTAGTATGTGGTATAATAGTTAAATAAAATCTGTATTTTAGGAGAGATATAATGTATAGTTTTGTAAACGATTATAGTGAAGGTGCCCATCAAGCTATCCTTGATAACTTGATTAAATCAAATATGGAACAATCACCAGGATATGGTGAAGATGAATATACTCAAAAAGCAAAAAATTTAATTAAATCTCATATAAAAAATGATAAGGCAGAAGTACACTTGGTCGTGGGAGGAACACAAGTTAATTTAATTTCTATATGTGCGTTTTTGCGTCCACATGAAGCAGTTATTGCAGTAACTACAGGACACATTTGTGTACATGAGGCTGGTGCAATTGAAGCCGTAGGTCATAGAATTGTTAGTGTAGAAGGACAGGACGGAAAATTATACCCAGAAAATATACAGAGTGTGCTTGATACGCATATAGACTATCACATGGTAAAGCCAAAACTAGTTTATATTTCTAATTCAACAGAGGTTGGCACAGTGTATACTTTAGAAGAATTAAAAAACTTAAGTGCAATATGCAAAAAGAACAATCTTATCTTATATATAGATGGGGCAAGATTAGGCTCAGCTTTAACTTCAGAGACAAATCAGGCTACCATGGCAGATGTTGCAAAATGTGCAGATGCATTTTACATCGGAGGTACTAAAAACGGTGCATTGTTTGGCGAAGCTTTAGTCATAACCAATCCTCTCTTACAAGAAGATTTTAAGTATTTTATAAAACAAAAAGGGGCATTACTAGCTAAAGGAAGACTTTTAGGCATCCAATTTGCTACATTGTTTGAAAATGAAGCTGATTTATTTTATAAATTGGCCCGTCATTCTAATATAATGGCTAATAAACTACAACAAGGATTTACTGAAAATGGATTTAAACTTTTAATCACATCAACTTCTAATCAAGTATTTGTTATTTTACCAAAAACAATTTACGAACTATTATCTCTGGAATTCAAATCTAGTATATGGGAGCCATATTGTGATGATAGCTATATAGTAAGGTTTGTTACCTCTTGGGCAACTCCTGAAAAAGAAGTAGATAAATTAATAGCAGCTTTAAAAAAGTTTAAGTAATAATGGAGACAACTGATGGATATA
>LJHD01000241.1 GCA_001983475.1 Candidatus Epulonipiscium fishelsonii
GACGAGTCTTTGCAGGATGTATCTTCTACTGTTAATGACGACTCTTTACACACTGTGGCTTCTGCTGTTAGTGACGAGTCTTTGCAGGATGTATCTTCTACTGTTAGTGACGACTCTTTATACACTGTAGCTTCTGCCGTTAGTACTGAGTCTTTATACACTGTAGCTTCTACCGTTAATGACGACTCTTTACACACTGTAGCTTCTACTGTTAGTGACGAGTCTTTGCAAGATGTAACTTCTTCTGTTAGTGACGACTCTTTACACACTGTGGCTTCTGCCGTTAGTACTGAGTCTTTGCAGGATGTATCTTCTACTGTTAATGACGACTCTTTACACACTGTGGCTTCTGCCGTTAGTACTGAGTCTTTATACACTGTATCTTCTACTGTTAGTGACGACTCTTTACACACTGTAGCTTCTGCTGTTAGTGACGAGCCTTTACACACTGTAGATTCTACTGTTAGTGACGACTCTTTACACACTGTAACTTCTGCTGTTAGTGACAAGCCGTTACAAACTGTAGCTTCTGCCGTTAGTACTGAGTCTTTACACACTGTAGCTTCTGCTGTTAATGACGAGTCTTTGCAGGATGTATCTTCTACTGTTAGTGACGAGTCTTTGCAGGATGTATCTTCTACTGTTAGTGACGACTCTTTACACACTGTGGCTTCTGCCGTTAGTGACGAGTCTTTACACACTGTAGCTTCTGCCGTTAGTACTGAGTCTTTATACACTGTAGCTTCTACTGTTAGTGACGAGTCTTTACACGATTTAACTTCTGTAAATAATATTAATTGTAAAAATAATAAAGACAACATAACTAGTAATATGATAATCAGAAATTTCATGGAAAATATTTCTGAAGATACATTTAATTTATTTGTTAAATTAGGAATAACTTTTAAGGATGTTTATAATACTTATTTAAAATTAATACAAATAAACAATTCTCAAGAGGCAGCAGAAATTAAGCAATTACTTTTAGATGCTATTCCATATACATATAACAATGGACAGCTTTTATCAGAACCCTTGCCTAATACATTGATAAATAAATTTGATGATATTGAATTTAAGTTAATTAAAGCTAACCCTAAATTATTAGAATTGTTAGATTTACCTGATATAAGCAAAGAAATAGATTTAGATAGTTTAGAAGTTTCAAATTTTACTGATATATCAAATCATTGGGCAGAAGATAGCATAATTGAAGCTAATAAAAATGGTTTTATTGAAGGGATAACCAGTACTTTGTTTGCACCTGGACGTCCGGTATATGTTTCAAACGTTTTTACCTTTCTAGATAGAGTGTTGCTTAGCAATAATGTTATTAGAAAAGATTTATCTAGAGAAATTGTAGAAAAATATGTACCAAATAAAACGGATTCATCATTTTATCATATTGCTTCTACTGCTTCAAAATTATCTGAAAATACACTTAAGCAAGTAATGAATGGTACAGAATGTAATATTACGCGTGAAATATTAGCACAAATTTTGTTTGAAATAACAGATGCACAGCTACCAAGAATAAAAGCTAGTGGTAATTTTATTGACATATTTGCTTCTCCTTATAAAGATGCAATTGATTATTGTGTTGAAACCGGATTATTATTTGGAGTGAGTCAAAATGAAATGGCTCCTAATAAAGTATTAACAAGAGCAGAATTGGCAACAGTCTTAGTCAGATTAAATGAAAAACTCTTATAAAGTAAAGAAGCTAATAAAACATTAATTTTCCATTGCAGATCATACCACTTCTTTTTTAGTACAAGAAGTTCAAATAATACAATAACTTATTTAGTGATGGAAAATTAACAGGTTTCCATCACTAGTCTTAAAGGGAAAAAGACCAAAGGGATTTTTCTCTTATTTTTTTCTCAACTCATGATAATCTTCAAGCACTGTTTCATTTTCATCTTTTTCATCCTTATCAGCTTCATCTTTATTTTTTCCTGCAAATTTAGAAACTATTGACGGAATGTTTGAAAGTATGCCTGGTGCCATATCAATAAGTTTAGTTAAACTATCTTGATTTTTAATGTTAATTAATTGAGTTGTCCCATTTTGAATTACTAAAACTGCACTCGGAGAAATATTCGCTCCAACTCCTCCACCGCTTGTATCGCTGGGGCCATCAACATAACGTTCTTTTTCCTTATTCTTTTCTTTCAACTTCGATGCACTTTTACTCCCTGTTCCAATACCAAAACTTACATCAACTAATGGCACAAGAATTGTATCTCCTACATTTATTGGCTCTCCTACAACTGTCTTTGTTGTTATAAAATGTTCTAAATCTTTCAATATTTCTCCCAACATATGTTTATCTCCTTTTATTATTTATTGTTTTATAGTAGTCGCACTTAAAACCTGAACAATATACTGAGCAATACTAATGGGTGTAGTGACACCGCCACTGTTGGGAGCAAATCTCACAAACCCACTTACTATTATATACAAGTACTTTTACTATATTATTTATTGTTTTTTATATATCTTAAAATTTCCTTGATATATTCTCTAAATGAATAATTTAATATCAGAACAATTGTAGGTCTAACAATTTGATATAAATTAAATTTTCCCTCAATTTCAAAATTACCCCATATTCCTTTTTCGGTAAAATTACCATTTATGCTTCCGTATCTTGCATAGCATGGTGCAAAAGCAGAAATTTTAGCAATGAGTCTACCCGTATCTTCATATTCATTCAATCCTAAAACTATATCAAAAAATATATAGTTTGGTTTAATTATCTTCACAATACTTCTTAGAGTTCTATAAAGTCCACTCCAAGCTACGGTTTTATATTCACTATCTATAGCAACATCCCAAAGACCTTTATAAAACTCAAACGCACTTTTACTTTCTTTTTCAATAGTTTTTTTAAACCCTTTCTCAAAGTCTATTTCATTTTCCTCTAAAGACGGGAATTCTGGCATTTCTAGTGGTTCCAGTGGTTCTAATGGTTCAAAAGATGAAAAAATCTCATCTTCTTTAGTTTGAGCCGATTTATCTTTTAATACTGCAGCTTCCTTACTAGTTCTTTCTTTAGTTTGAGCCGATTTATCTTTTAACACTGCAGCTTCTTTACCAGCTCTTTCTTTAGTTTGAGCCGATTTATCTTTTAATATTACAGTTTCTTCTTTACTTGTCTGTGATTTACTACTGATTGGTTTCTCTTCTTTTGAGAACCTTGGATACAATTTTTTATTTATTAAGAAAATTTCTAGTGAAGGTTTTCCATCTATATATTTAAGATAAACTTTTAACAATTCTAATACTTTAAAAGTAGCTTCACCCGTTATAATTTCATTTTTTGATACAATAAAGCTATAGCTATTTGAAGCAAACAGCAGCCAACATATAATTAAGCCAAGTAATGTCAATAAAATTGCTAATAAAATTAAAATAAACTTAATCATTTGTACTTTCCCGCCTTAACATATTAAAAGTAAGTTGTTTTTTATTATACATTAAATCCATCAGGTTTTGTAAATCTTCCAGCAAAGTACCTTTACTTTCAGAAATTCCAATTAGATAGCTATTTTTATAGTTTTCATTTAAAAAATATCCTTGTATAATTTCAAAACTTAATTCATTATATGGACTTGTACATAAAAAAAACAATTTTTTAGGGTATTTCCCCTTTTTTATATTTCTCTTTTTTATATTATTCCACTTTACTTTTTTATTAATCTTTATATATACCGAAATTTTCATTCATATTCTATCTCCTTAAATAATTTAGATTATAATATCATTTGCTGTTTCATTTCTCCTACTCTAAGAGATAATATAGCCTAAGGGTATGATAACTAAAATAACGTAGTATATAAATATACGTAGTCTACCGAGCTTTCACAACTTAAGAGTAGCTGACTATCTTTAGGCATTATAACATGTTTTGCCATTACTTGACTAGAACTTAATTTTAATTTATTTCTAGAACAATGTGCCAATAATTAAAGTTTAGACAAGTTTTCAAAAATTTATAACTATATATTAAATACAATTATATCTAATTTCGATATAAAATATTTGAACTTATATCAGTCTATTAAATAAGGAAAAAAGTCCTTTTGTCTTTTTCTCTTATCCTGAATAAAAAAAGTTACCTTTCAGTCAAACCTTTCCTTTATAAAATACACCCGTTATGTTGAATAAATAATTTTGGATATGTTAATTCATTATAAAAAGGTTAGAGTACTATCCTTTTTATAGTATATTATTATTTTTTTCCATAGTAAGATAGGTTGTTGAATAATTCACATTTAACTAACAAAGCTGTTTTTTTTATAGTGTAATAATATTTGATTATAGTGGGAACCACACCCCTCAAAAAATACTTCAACCTATAATCTAATACAATAAAACATTTAACTAACTCAATTGATATATAAGTTTTATTATATACCTTAAATTATGCTATAGTTAAAATATCTACAATATATAATAAGATTATAGGTCATTTTTTCTTTGCCCATTTTTAATAAATTTGTTATAATGGAAAATATAAGGAGGTATGCAATGAAAAGTTCAAATAATGATGAAGAAGATTTAAAAAAAGAAAGAAATCTGAATAAAACTAAAGTAACAGTAGGACGTGTAATTTTTATGTTATTAGTTATATGTACTTTTGCTTTATTTGGAGCTGGCATGGGAATTTTTATTGGCATTATCGAAAGTGCACCTGATATTGCTGGATTAGAATTAAAACCTAGCACAAATTATACTTCTTTCATCTATGACGCAAATGGAAATGAAATTGATCGTTTATCCAGTGGACAAAATAGAATTTATGCAACGCTTGATCAAATTCCAGAATATTTACAAAACGCTATTATTGCAATAGAAGATGAAAGATTTAGGGAACATAACGGTATTGATATTCGGGGAATACTTAGAGCGTTGGTAGTTAACTTGACAACTGACCAAACAGAAGGAGCAAGTACGATAACACAACAATTAATAAAAAACAATATACTTACTCCAGAACAAACAATTACTCGTAAAATTCAAGAACAATATTTAGCTTTACAATTTGAAAAAATTTATGAAAAAGAGTTAATTCTTGAATACTATTTGAATACAATGGCATTGGGTCATGGGACAAATGGTGTGCAAGCAGCTTCACACAGGTATTTCAACAAAGATGTATCTGAACTTTCATTAGCCGAAAGTGTCGTACTAGCTGGAATTACACAATTTCCTACACGATACAGCCCTATTACAAACCCTGAAAATAATAGTGAAAAAGCTAAAGTCATTTTACAAAAAATGATTGAGCAAGGCTATATAACAGAAGAAGAACGCCAAGCGGCTTTAGCCGAAAATCCTTATGACAATATTCAAACAGTAAATCAACAATATATAGAAGACTCACCTCATACTTATTTTGTAGATGCTGTAATTGAAGATGTTTTATTAGATTTACAAGAAAAAAATGCAATGACAGAAATTGAAGCAACAAATTATTTATTTGGTGGAGGAGTAGAAATTTATACTACTTTTGATCCAGAAATTCAAAATATAGTGGATACTAAAATAGCAGATGATAGCTTATTTCCAGATGAAGAAAATGAAATAAAGCTTGACTATCGTGTAAGTTTGCATAAACCTGATGGAAAAACAGTGGAACATTATAACGCTGTTGAAATGGTCGACTCTGTTGATGACATTGATGCATTTAAAGAAGCTAAGTTAGCTGAGTGGGGTGCTACAGAAGAAGATACTATAGATGAAGTATTATTACAGATTCCACAACCTCAAACAGCGTTTGTTATAATGGATCAATCAACAGGACATGTAAAAGCATTGTCTGGAGGTAGAGGTGACAAAACAGGAGACAGAACTTTTAATCGTGCTACTCAAGCAAAACGTCAACCTGGATCTACTTTTAAAATTTTATCTGCATATGGCCCTGCAATAGATATGGGAATTCTTTCTCCTGGTTCAGCAATAGACAATTCCCAACTAGTAATTGAAATACCTGGGCAACCTGATTACTCTCCACGAAACTGGGATGGAAATTATGGGGGCACAATTACAACAAGAAAAGCTATTTGGAACTCTACAAATGTTCCTGCTGTTAGAACTATTCAATCAGTTGGTTTTGACGCAGCTTTTAATTATTTAATGAACTTTGGGTTTACAACACTTCTTCCAACAGATAAAGTATATGCATTGCCTCTTGGTGGATTAACAGAAGGGGTTACACCTCTAGAGCTAACTGCAGCTTATGCAGCTATTGCAAATGGAGGAACATATATTGAGCCAATACTTTATACCAAAGTAATTGATCGTGATGGAGTAGTGTTAATAGATAATGTACCTAAAACTCATCAAGTTATATCTGCATCAACAGCAACTATGTTAACAGATATGATGGAAGACGTTGTTACTGGATATGGAACAGGTGCAACTCTTGGCAGATGGTTTTCTGGGCAACCAGTTGCAGGTAAAACAGGAACTACCAGTGATGACAAAGATTTATCTTTTGCTGGGTTTACTCCATATTACACCGCAACAATATGGTTGGGACATGATGACCCTCAAAGCTTAAGCAGTTCAAACCAAAATGAACATCTTCATATTTGGGCAGAAATAATGTCAGATATTCATACTAACTTAGAGTACAAAGATTTCAACAAAGTTACAACAGGCTTTGTTGAGGCAAGCGTATGTTCTGTTTCGGGGATGCTTCCAACTTCATTATGTAGAAGTGCAGGAGCAGTTACAACTGATTATTTTAAATCAGATCATGTATCAGATCAATATTGTACTGTTCATGGACAGACCAAAATTTGTACTGTCTCTGATATGGTTGCGGGTCCATTTTGTCCTCCAAATGTTGTTACAAATAGAATTACTCAAGGAGCAAGTTATGGAGCAGTATGTACTGTGCATACTCAGCCACCATTACCACAAACTGAAACGGTTATTCCTCAACTTATACCAGATTCTTGGTTTAATGAATGGCCAGAAGCAATAGTGGAACCAGAGCCTGAGCCAGAGCCTGAGCCTGAGCCAGCACCTGAACCTCCACAACTTATTCCAGATATTGTACCTCCACCATTAGAATTTAAACCAATTCCTGAAATTAATCCTGATGTAATTATTGAGGTAGAGGCCACACCGCCACCACCACCAGTACCAGGAGGTATAATTCTAGAAGAACAAGAACCTACTGTAGATGATCAAAGTATATTCTTCGTTCCACAAGGATAATTTATAAAAAAATTTATTTAAAGTTAGACCATAGCCAATTAGCTATGGTCTAATTAGTTTTTGCTATTTTTATAAAAAAAATACTTACTCAAGAAAACTACATTAGTATTTGCACTTATGCAAATATATTGAAAGATGCATTGGCCCCACAATCCTTAAGTTATAATGTAACACTATATAAAAGGATAGTACTCTACCTTTTTTGGAAAAATATGTACTATTTCTAAACAAATTGTTCAACAACCTAAAATGATTTTAGACTAAATTTCTATACATTTTTTTTAGTGCATTTATACGGCTGAGGCCTACTATTAATATCTGTTTTAGTTTATTATATTTTAAGGAACTGTTAAAATGAAAACTTGCTTTGTTAAAGATTATAGAAACAAATTTTTACAAGGTATGTGACCCAAATAAGTGGCGCTTTCTCTGAACCTATAAACAAGATAAAGTACATTTGATAGAAATTAATTTAACAAGACCTATTTTAATCTACGGAGGATTTTTATGAATATTAGAAAATTAGACACAGCAACACAATGTATACAAGCAGGGTTTTACCCTGAAAACGGTGAGCCTCGAATTGCTCCTCTTGTACAATCAACAACCTACAAATATAATGATGCTGACGAGGTTGCTAAACTGTTTGATCTAGAAGTCGCAGGACATATGTATTCTAGAATTAGCAACCCTACATGTGGAGTTTTGGAAGAAAAGATTTCTGTTTTAGAAGGTGGAGTTGGAGCTATTGCAACATCTTCTGGACAATCAGCAGTAATGCTTTCAATTATAAATATTGCTTCTGCAGGAGACCACATCTTAGCTATGTCAAATTTATACGGTGGAACCTTAAATTTATTTAAAGTAACATTAAAAAAATTAGGTATAGAATTTTCTTTTGTAAGTCCTGATACAAGTTTAGAAGAAATGAAACAACAGATTAAACCAAATACAAAAGCAATATTTGGTGAAACAATAGGTAATCCAGGATTAAGCGTGCTAGATTTTGAAAAGGTTAGTAACTTAGCTAAATTTGCTGGAGTACCATTAATTATAGATAATACTTTTGCAACTCCTCATCTTTGCAGACCTTTTGAACATGGAGCGGATATTGTTGTACATTCAACTACTAAATATATTGACGGGCATGCTACATCTGTGGGTGGAATACTAGTGGATAGTGGCAAGTTCAATTGGGCTAATGGTAAATTTCCAGATTTTACTACACCAGACAATAGCTATCATGGTTTAATATATTGTGATGCTTTTAAAGAAAGTGCCTATATTACAAAAGCAAGGGTAAATTTGCTTCGTGATATGGGTTGTGTAATGAGTCCTTTTAATGCTTGGCTTACTAATTTAGGGGCAGAAACTTTGGCAGTAAGAATGGATAGACATTGTGAAAATGCTTTAGCCATAGCAAAATTTCTACAAAATCATTCTAAAGTAAGTTGGGTAAGTTATCCTGCACTTGAAACAAACCCTTCCTATGAACTTACTAAAAAATATTTACCTAACGGAGCTAGTGGAATAATTGCATTTGGAGTAAAAGGAGGCGTTCAATCTGGAAAAAATTTAATTAACAACGTAAAACTTGCATCGCTAGTTGTACATGTTGGTGACCTTAGAACACATCTGTTGCATCCAGCCAGTATGACACATAGGCAGCTTTCGGAAGAAGCTCAACTTTTAGCTGGAGTAAGCCCAGATTTAATTCGTTTATCTGTTGGAATTGAAAATGTAAATGATTTAATAAATGATTTGGACCAAGCACTTAACCGTGCATAAATAAGGAGAAATTTAAATGCCCGTTGTATTACCTAAAAATTTACCCGCTACTGAAACATTAACAAATGAAAACATTTTTGTTATGTATGAAGAACGTGCAAAGTCTCAAGATATACGACCTCTTAATATAGCAATTGTAAACTTAATGCCAACGAAAATACAAACTGAAACTCAATTATTAAGACTTATTGGAAATACTCCATTACAAGTTAATGTAGATTTTATTTATAGGATAAAGGAAAGAACATCCACTGATTTAGCTGTTGGATAAATAAAATTCCTCTCCAGTAAGCGTACTGGGAAACTAGTACGTAGTGACAGATGATTTCTGTCCAATACGCTACTTGAATTGCTGGGAACTCGTAAAGCTAACTATACTACAACATAAATTTGAAATAAAATTAAGTGTGAATGTTATTAAAACTAACATGTGTTGCGAAAGCAGAAAAAAATAGTTAGATGACTCAAGGTTAAATCCTAAAGGTTGTAAAACAATCGACAATCAGCAGCTAAGCTCCGAATTCTTTCATTATAGTAGAAATAGGAGAAAGTTCAACGACTATTCCTCTTGAGGGAAGTACATCATAAGCGATTGATGATGGAAGTGGGTAGCCCCTAACATGTAATGATGAGGGAGAAGATATAGTCTGTGCTTTATAGAAATATAAAGAAGTTCATTAGAGAACTGCATTAGGAGTAGCGTCCTAATGTGAACAATACCTCACGCCTGTGTGAGGTTCAGATGTCTACACATAAGAGCAAAAATTCGCCTAAAAGTCATCTAGATACATTTTATAAAGATTTTGAAGAAATAAAATATAAAAAATATGATGGCATGATAATAACAGGAGCACCTGTCGAAACTTTAAATTTTGATGAAGTAGATTATTGGAATGAATTAAAAAAAATACTAGAGTTCGCTAAAACTCAGGTATATTCTACTATGTTTATATGTTGGGGTGCACAGGCTGGACTATATTACTACTACAATTTAAATAAAATATCTTTAAATTCTAAAGTTTTTGGAGTCTTTGAACATAAAGTATTGCACCGCACTCCTATTGTTCGTGGTTTTGATGATGTATTTTTTGCTCCACATTCAAGACATACCACTTGGAACATTGAAGATATCGAAAGAATTCCTGACATAGAAGTAATTGCAGATTCTAAAGAAGCAGGAGCATATATAGTTACTAGTAAAAATCAACGATTTATCTTTATCTCTGGCCACCCAGAGTATGACCCAGATATACTTGAGCAAGAATATAAACGTGACTTATCTTTAAATCTAAATATAAATATACCAAGTAATTATTATATAAACAATGAGCCTAACAAAGCTCCTATTGTAAAATGGCGTGGACATGCAAATCTTTTATTTGCTAATTGGCTTAATTATCATGTTTATCAAGAAACACCTTTTGAATTTTTATAATATAAAATTATTTTTAACATAAAAGAGCAACTTAAGAGGAAAGGCTTCTCAAGTTGCTCTTTTAGTCATAAGAATGAGTAAGTAAATATAAATACCGTCTAACTTCCTAAAACTTGATCTAGTCTCATAAGCATAACCGCAAGTTCACCACGTGTTATAGGAGAGTCTCCATAAAATCTATTACTTAAAAGTCCATTATAAAACCCATAGCTTCCTAAAAGCTCCACTGATGTAGATGAATTGTCATAAAAACTATGTGACTGATTTCCCCAATAGTAATCTTGACTAGTAAGTACAGGCGCAATAAAATCTGCAATTTGTTGTCTTGTTATACTTTCGAAAAGGGTGTACCAACCTATTTCAGGGACCTTTGAAATCGAATTTGTAACAGAATAGTAGTGTCCAAAATCATGATAAAATTTATAATATTGTACTGGTGTAAGTAAATGTTGAATGTCCATTTTATTTCTAACTATCTTTGCATCGTTATAAAATGCAACTCGAGCAATATATGAAATTGCTTCATTTATA
>LJHD01000242.1 GCA_001983475.1 Candidatus Epulonipiscium fishelsonii
CTGATGGTGGACAACTTACAGATAAAGCAGCTAATGAAACTCTTGATTATATTAATAAACTAGACATTTTTAAAGATGTAAAAGTTGTTTCAAAAGAAGAAGCTGAAAAATCTGGATTGCTTCAATATGTTGGGAAAGAAATAGATGATGCTTATTATGATAAAGTAGCTCAGCTTTGTGTTCGTAAAGACCTTATTAAACAACAAGCAAAAAATCTTAAAATAATTTACACTCCAATTCACGGAAGTGGAAATATTCCTGTTAGAGAAATGCTAAAACGTCTTGGTTTTACAGATGTTACTATTGTCTCTGAGCAAGAACTGCCAAACGGAGATTTCCCAACAGCACCTTATCCAAATCCTGAAATTAGACAAGTATTTGAACTTGCAATTGAACTTGCTAAAAAACAACATCCAGATGTTATATTTGGTACAGACCCAGATTGTGATAGAATTGGAGTTGTCGTAAATACTGGAGATGATTATAAAGTATTAACGGGAAACCAAGTAGGAATACTTTTAACAGACTATCTCCTTGGCGCAAGAAAAGATGAAGGCAAGCTGGAAAGTAAAGATGCCATTATAAAAACTATCGTAACTAGTGATATGACTCAAGTTATTTGTGATTACTATGGTGTTCAAATGATGGATGTTCTTACTGGATTTAAATATATTGGCGAAAAAATAAAAGAATTCTTAGAAACTGCTTCAAACAACTTTGTTTTAGGATTTGAAGAAAGTTATGGATACCTTTCAGGCGATTTTGTTCGTGATAAGGATGCCGTTATAGCTTCTGTTTTAATTGCTGAAATGGCATTGTATTATAAAACCCAAGGAAAAAACCTTTTTCAAGCTCTTGAAGACCTTTACAAAAAACATGGATATTTCGTTGAAGATTTGTTGTCTATAGAAATGGAAGGCCAATCTGGTCAAGAAAAAATTAAAGAAATCATTAATAACTTGAGAAAAAACCCTCCAAAACAAATTGGAGACACAAAAATTGTAACTTTGGCTGATTATGGTGTTAGTAAATCTTACGATTTAGAAACTGGTAAAGAAACTGCTATCAATTTGCCAAGCTCAAATGTATTGAAATTTATTCTTGAGGACAAAAGTTGGTTTGTCGTTCGTCCTTCTGGTACAGAACCAAAAATGAAAGTTTACTTCTCTGTAAGAGGAAAAACTCGTGAGGAAGCTCAAAACAAAGTTGAACAACTTAAAAAAGATGTACAAAAATTGATTTAATGAAGAAGCACTCATCCTAATTAACAACGATGAAATCAATATCGCTATTATAAAGGATAGTACTCTATCTTTTATAAATCTTGTATATCAAAAAAATTAAGAAATTTTATTACCAAGAGTGCTATTCATCCATTATTAAAATAATGAGTTGATAGCACTCTTTTTATATTTTTTGAGCTTCAGTTGAATTAATATATTTTTATTATAAGACAAATATATTTTTTAAAAATTTTTATAAATTATGCTAAAACATTGTTTTTTACACTAAGCAATGTTATAATAAATTTGAACCTTTAACTTAAATTTTATGTGTAAATATGTTACAAACATATATAAGAAAAGTTTTTCTTTTTCAAATCAACTTTAAGGTTCTTTGATATGTTCTAATGTTCAATAAAAATATTAATAAAAAAGGAGTATTTTTAGAATGATTATTGATAAAATTAAGGAATTATTGGTTACAAAAGTAATTAGCAGACGTTCTTTTTTAAAAAGTAGTGCCCTATCTGGTATAGCATTATTAGGATTAACTGGCTGTGCAAGTGAACAGGATGAAGTTGTGGATACGTCTACAGTAGAACCTATAGAAGAACCAGCTCCAGTTGCTCCAAGAGAACAAAACCCTATATCACGTCATGCCTGCCCAAGAAATTGCTATGATACTTGCTCTATACTTTGTGAAGTTAAAGACGGAAAGATTACAAGAGTTAGTGGTGACCCAGGTAATCCAATTACAGCGGGCGGTTTATGTGTAAAGATGAATCACTATCTAAGTTGGGTATATCATGCAGATAGAATTTTATATCCATTAAAAAGAGTTGGAGCAAAAGGTGAAGGCAAATTTGAACAGATTACTTGGGAAGAAGCTTTAGACACCATTGCTACAAAGACAAAAGCAAACATAGATGCTTATGGACCAGAAACAGTATTAAAATATAATATTTCTGGTACAGTTGGATTTGTTCATAACTATGGATTATCTCAAGCCCTTTTTAATAAGATGGGAACATCCATACTTGTTGGAAGTGCATGTGCAGGCTCAGGTTCGGCTGCAATACCTTATACTTATGGAAAAAACGCTGGAGTTGACCCAGAGGAATTTGTTAATACAAAACTATATGTATCTTGGGGAGCAAATGAAGCTGCTGTAAATGTTCATACTGTTAAATTTATCAAGCAATGTAAAGAAAATGGGGGCAAAATAGTAATCGTAAACCCTGTTCGCCCTGGACTTTTACATTACGCAGATATGTTTATACAAATTAAACCTGGTACAGACGCAGCTTTTGCTTTAGGCGTTGCCAACTACATAATAGAAAATAATCTTCAAAACCAAGCATATATAGATGCGTATACAGTTGGATTTGAAGAACTTAAAACTACTGCTAGTGAATATACACTGGAAAAAACATCTGAAATTACAGGTGTTCCTATTGAACAAATTATAGAATTTTCAAAAATGTATGGGGAAATTAAACCATCCGTAATTAGAATCGGCTTTGGAATGCAAAGACATTCTAATGGTGGAAGCATGGTGAGAGCCATAACACTTTTACCTCCTTTAGTTGGAGCAATAGGTAAAGATGCTAGTTCAGGATATGTTTATATAAACAGTGGATATTGGATAAGTTATGCTGGAATTCAAGGGAATGACTTGCGTGAAAATCCTAATGCCAGAAAAATAAATATGAATGAACTAGGCAAAGCACTTACCGGCGAATTGGAAACTACAAAAGATTATCCAATTAGTACCTTATTATTGTTTAATAGTAATCCAATGGCTATAATAGCAAACGGAAACCGAGTTCGTCGAGGATTATTAAGAGAAGATTTATTTACTGTTGTAGCGGATATCTTTAGAACAGACACGGCAGATTATGCCGATATAATCCTTCCTGCTTCTACATTCTTTGAATATGAAGAGTTGTGTCAAGATTATATGGGATGGTACCTAAGACATAACTCACCAGCTATTGAACCACTTGGCGAAAGCAAAAGTAACTGTCAAATGTTTAGTGAATTAGCTAAAAGAATGGGCTATACCGATCCTATATTTGATATGACAACAGAAGAAGCAATAAAAGTATGTTTACAAGCGGAAAATGTTGTTAAGCAAGGTATAACTTATGACAATTTAAAAGAAAAAGGTTGGGTTAAACTTGATTTAGGAGTTCCTTATGGAGATATGAAATTTCCAACTCCATCTGGCAAAATCGAATTTTACTCTGAAAAATTAAAAGAAGCAGGACATCACCCAGTAGCAGCATATGTGCCAAGAGTAGAAAGTGAGGATGGCAGCCCAGACTTATTTAAAAAATACCCACTTACTTTAATTTCGGCACATACTAAGAACTTTATAAATAGTCATATGCACAATGTACCTCAAATTAATGAGTTAATTGAAGAGTCAGCTGTATTTATCCATACAGATGATGCAAATGAAAGAGGAATTACAGACGGTGATAGTATAACTGTTACAAATGATAGAGGAACTATATTGATGGTTGCAAAAGTAACTCCAACCAAAACACAAAAAGGAACTTTACTTTCATATAGCTGTCACTGGCCAAAACTTGTTGAAGGTGGAAAATCAGTAAATGAACTTACACCAGATAGAGTTTCAGATATGGGGGGCGGACCAACTTTCCATACTAATTTAGTTGAAATTGCCAAAGCATAACTTATAAACTATTTAGACGAACTAAGTTCGTCTATTACTAGTACATCATAAAAATTTTATTGTTATGGTATCAATTAACTATCAAATATTAATTTATAATTTGAATAAAGAAAAAGGAAGGAAAATAAAATTATGGCTCAATTAGGATTTTTATTAGATCAAAGATATTGTATAGGATGTCAAGGGTGTGAAACTGCTTGTCAAGCAAGAAATGAGGCACCTATTGGAATTTCACTTAGAACTGCAGACAGTTTTGAGTATAAAGAATCAGCACCATTTTTAACTGTAAGCTGTTCACATTGTGAAGAACCAGCCTGTGTAGCTACATGCCCTGTCAAAGCAATAACTAAAAACCCAGAAAATGGAATAGTAAAAACAGACTATGCAATATGCATTGGATGCAAAGCTTGTATAGCGGTTTGTCCATATGGTGCACCAAAATATTCCGAAGATAAAAAAGTATCAATGAAATGCGATTTTTGTGCAGATAGGCAAGCAGCAGGAGAAAACCCAGCTTGTATAGATGGATGTCCTGTTAAAGTGTTAACTTTTGGAGAACTAGAAAGTCTTGGTGGAGAAAAATCCACAGAAGAATTTGAATACTCAGAAAAAACAAAACCAGCTTTTAGATTTATTAAAAAATAATTTCTGCACATTTAGCAACAGAGCATAAAGTGCTCTTATCATGAATAAATTCCGTAAGGGAGCACATTGTATATGAGGGTGCTCCCTTAAATATTTAAGTAACTATTAATTTGATAAAAATTAACTTAACAAGACCATCTAAAAAAAGGAGATATTTTAAAAATGACAGATAAAATTAAAGATTTATTGACTACGAAAGTAATAAGTAGACGTTCGTTTTTAAAAAGCAGTGTTGTATCTGGTATCGCACTGTTGGGCTTAACTGGATGTGTAAATGAAGAGGAAGAAATTTCTGTAGAAGTTATTACAGAAGAACCCTCTATTACAAAGGAAGAAACTCATACCAAAACTATTGTTCCAAGAGAAAAAGGTACAATATCTCATCAAGTTTGCCCTCGAAATTGTGGTGATACTTGCTCTATACTTTCTGAAGTTAAAGATGGTATAATTACTCATATTTCAGGAGAACCAACTAACCCTATTACAGCAGGTAGCTTATGTGCAAAGATGAACCATTATCTAAGTTGGGTATATCATGCAGACAGAATTTTATATCCAATGAAAAGAGTAGGAACAAAAGGTAAAGGTAATTTTGAACAAATTACTTGGGATGAAGCTTTAGATATTATAGTTGCAAAAACAAAACAAAGTATAGACAAATATGGCCCTGAAACAGTATGGAAGTATTATTTTTCTGGAACATTAGGATTTGTACATAACAAAGGATTGCCACATGCATTCTTTAACAAGTTAGGAGCATCTGACTTTGATGCCACTGTATGTTCCGCAACAGGGGTGGCTGCTATACCTTACACATTTGGAAAAGATAGAGGGGTTGAACCAGAAGAATTTGCTAATACAAAATTATATGTGTCTTGGGGAGCAAATGAAGCAGCCACATGTGTTCATGTAGTTAAATTTATTAAGCAATGTAAAGAAAATGGTGGCAAAGTAATAGTTATAAATCCTATTCGTACAGGAGTAGCAACCTTTGCAAATGAATTTATGCAGATAGAGCCAGGGACAGATGCGGCTTTGGCATTAGGAGTTATTAACTATCTAATAGAAAATAATTTACAAGATCAATCATTTATAGATAAGTATACTATTGGATTTAAAGAACTTAAAACTACAGCTAAAGAGTATACTTTGGATAAAACATCTGCAATTACAGGAATTTCTGTTAAACAGATTGAAAAATTTGCAAAGATGTACGGAGAAATTAAACCTTCTATAATTAAAATAGGCGTTGGAATGCAAAGAAATTCTAATGGTGGCAGCATAGTAAGGGCAATAACACTTTTACCTGTAGTAGTTGGAACTGTAGGAGTGGCAGCTAATAGTGGATATATGTATTCAAACAGTATATATAGTGCACCAAACCCTAATTTAATCCAAGGAAAAGAATTGGTTGAAAATCCAAATAGAAGAAAAATAAATATGAACGAACTAGGAAAAGCACTTACCGGAGGATTAGACACCACTAAAGAACTTCCCATTACAACTTTAATGGTGTTTAACAGTAATCCAATGGTTATAACTCAACATGGAAAATTGGTACGTGAAGGATTGGAAAGAGAAGATTTATTTACAGTTGTAGCTGAAATATTTAGAACTGATACTGCCGACTATGCCGATATATTGCTTCCTGCTACCACGTTCTTTGAGTGTGAAGATATAAACCAAAATTATTCAGGACTATATTTAAGACATAACGAACCTGCTATAGAACCGCTTGGGGAATGTAAAAGTAACGGGGAGATATTTAATGCAATAGCTAAAAAGATGGGTTATACAGAACATATATTTGACCTGACAACAGTTGAAGCAATAAAAGCAACTATGCAAACAGAAACTCTTATATCACAAGGTATAACTTATGATGTGCTGAAAGAAAAACATTGGGTGAAAATTCATATAGATATTCCTTTTGGTGATAAAGAATTTCCGACTCCATCAGGTAAAATAGAACTTTACTCCGAAAAACTAAAAGAAGCAGGATTTCACCCAGTAGCTGAATATGTACCAACTGCAGAAAGTAAAGACGGTTCTCCAGATTTATTTAAAAAGTATCCTCTTACTTTAATGACTCCACATACAAAAAATCTTATAAATAGTCAAATGTATAATATCCCTCAAATTAAAGAATTAATGGGAGAACCAGTACTGTATATCCATAGAGATGATGCACTCGAAAGAGGAATTATGGATGGAGACAAAATAAATGTATTAAATGATAGAGGAACTATTGTATTGACTGCAAAATTAACTTCAACAATAACAAAAAAAGGTACAGTCCTTTCATATAGCTGTCCATGGCCAAAACTGGTTGAGGGTGGAAAATCAGTAAACGAAATTACATCCGATAGGCTTTCAGATATGGCAGGTGGCTCAACCTATCACACTAACCTAGTTGAAGTTACTAAGTAGATAACTAGAGCATGTAGTAATGCTAAGTGCTCCTGATAATATTAAAAAAAGAGGAGAGATTTTAAAAATGATAATAGATAAAATTAAAGATTTATTAACCACAAAAGTAAGTAGACGTTCTTTTTTAAAAAGTAGTGCAACATCATGTATAGCATTATTAGGGCTAACTGGATGTGCAAAAGAAGATGAAAAAATTTCTGTAGAAGTTATTACAGAAGAACCATCTATTATAAAGGAAGAAACTCATACCAAAATTATTACCCCAAGAGAAAAAGGAACTATATCTCGTCAAACATGCCCAAGAAACTGTCCCGATACTTGTTCTATAATTTCCGAAGTTAAAGATGGCAGAATTACTTATATAACAGGAGACCCTACTAATCCACTTACAGCAGGGGGATTATGTGCAAAAATGAACCACTATCTAAGTTGGGTTTATCATGCAGATAGAGTTTTGTATCCTATGAAGAGAGTTGGAGTAAAAGGTGAGGGCAAGTTTGAACAAATTACTTGGGATGAAGCTCTAGACACTATAGTTGAAAAAACGAAACAAAGTATAGATAAATATGGTCCTGAAACAGTATTAAAATATTATTACTCTGGAACAATAGGCTTTGTTCAAAACTATGGACTGCCTCATGCCTTCTTTAATAAACTAGGAGCTTCAGATATTTTGGCTACTGTATGTGCAACAACAGGAGCTGCTGCAATTCCATATACATATGGAATAAATAGAAGTATTAACCCAGAGGAATTTGCTACCACAAAGCTATATGTCTCTTGGGCAGTAAACGAAGCTACCACTAGTGCTCATTCAGTTAAATATATTAAACAATGTAAAGAAAACGGTGGTAAAGTTGTAGTTATAAATCCTATGCGTACAGGAATTACACACTATGCTGATATATTTATACAAATAAAACCTGGGACAGATGCAGCTTTAGCTTTAGGAGTTATAAATTATATAATAGAAAATAATCTTCAGGATCAAGATTATATAGATGCCTATACAATTGGGTTTGAAGAACTTAAAGCCACAGCCAGTGAATACCCCTTGGAAAGAGTGACAGAAATTACAGGTGTAATAGCTGAACAAATTATAGAGTTTGCTAAAATATATGCTAAAACTAAACCTTCAGTAATTAAAATAGGCACTGGAATGCAAAGAAATACTAATGGAGGGACTATTATACGAGCTGTAACACTTTTACCAGCAGTAGTTGGAACAGTTGGAGCAGCACCTAATAGTGGTTTCTTTTATTCTAGTGGAGGATATTGGGCAGCAAACGAAAAAGCCATCAATGGTCATGAACTACTTGAAAACCCCAATCGAAGATTGATAAATATGAATCAGCTGGGAATGGCCCTTACAGGACAAATGGAAACAACTAAAGAATTACCAATAACTACTTTAATGGTGTTTAATAGTAACCCAATGGCTATAACCCAACATGGAAAATTGGTGCGTGAAGGTTTAGAAAGAGAAGATTTATTTACAGTAGTAGCAGATATTTTCAGAACGGATACTGCAGATTATGCCGATATATTGCTTCCTGCAACTACGTTTTTCGAATGTGAAGACATAACTCAAAATTACTTGGGACATTATTTAAGACATAACACTCCAGCTATTAAACCTCTTGGAGAATGTAAAAGTAATAGTAATATGTTTAATGCACTAGCTAAACGAATGGGCTACAATGAACCACTATTTGATATGACAGAAAGTGAGGCAGTAAAAATATGCTTAGCATCAGATACTTTTATGGCACAAGGAATAACCTATGATAGTATTAAGGAAAAAGGTTGGGTAAAACTTGATATAAAAACTCCTTTTGCAGATAAAAAATTTCCAACACCATCAGGTAAAATTGAGTTTTATTCCGAAAAACTAAAAAATGCAGGATTTCACCCCGTTGCTGAATATGTTCCAACTGCAGAAAGTAAAGATGGCTCCCCAGATCTATATGCTAAGTATCCACTTTCGCTAATTACTCCACATGCTAAAAATTCTTTAAATAGCCAAATGCATAATGTCCCTCAAATTCAAGAGCTAACAGAAGAACCTTTTGTGTATATTCATAAAGATGATGCAACTAAAAGAGGTATTACTGATGGAGATAGCGTTAATTTAATAAATGATAGAGGGACTATTAAACTAGTTGCCAAAGTGACTTCCACAATAACTAAAAAGGGGACTATAATTTCTTTAAGCTGCCCATGGCCAAAGCTTAGTGAAGGTGGCAAGTCAATAAACGAAATTACATCTGATAAAGTAACCGATATGAGTCAAGGTTCAACCTATCACACAAACTTAGCCGAAGTCACTAAATAGAAGAATTACTTTGAATATAAAGGAACTAGGAGAGATTTGAAAAATGATAATAGATAAAATTAAAGATTTATTAACAACAAAAGTAATAAGTAGACGTTCTTTTTTAAAAAGTAGTGCAACAAGTATAGCATTGTTAGGCTTAACTGGTTGTGCAAATGAAGAGGAGGAAATCACCACTGTAGAAGTTATTACAGAAGAACCTATCTTAAAAGAAGAAGCTCCTGCCGAAACTATTACTCCAAGAGAAAAAGGTATAATATCTCGTCAAGCATGCCCAAGAAACTGTTATGATACTTGCTCTATACTTTCAGAAGTTAAAGATGGCAGAATTATAAATATTTCAGGAGATCAAAATAATCCAATTACAGCAGGGGGATTATGTGCAAAAATGAACCATTATTTAAGTTGGGTGTATCATGCAGATAGACTGTTATATCCAATGAAAAGAGTTGGAGAAAAAGGTGAAGGTAAGTTTGAGCAAATTACCTGGGATGAAGCGTTGGATACTATAGTTGCAAAGACAAAAGAAAATATAGCATCTTATGGACCAGAAACTGTATTAAAATATTATTTCTCTGGAAATTTAGGTCTTGTGCAAAATCAAGGAATGATGCATGCATTTTTTAATAAACTTGGAGCTAGTGAACTTAACAGAACTATATGTATGTCCACAGGAGCTGCTGCAATTCCATATACATATGGAGCTGATAAAGGTCTTGATCCAGAGGAGTTTGCTAACACCAAGCTATATGTATCCTGGGGTATTAATGAAGCTAGTACAAATGTTCATTCAGTTAAATTTATTAAGCAGTGCAAAGAAAATGGCGGTAAAGTTGTTGTTGTAAATCCTATTCGTACAGGAATTTCAACTTTTGCAGATATGTTTATACAAATAAACCCTGGTACAGATGCAGCCTTTACACTAGGAGTTATTAATTATCTAATAGAAAACAATCGACAAGACCAATCATTTATAGATGCTTATACAATTGGGTTTGAAGAACTTAAAGCTACTGCTAGTGAATATCCATTAGAAAAAACATCTGAAATTACAGGTGTTCCTATTGAACAAATTGTAGAATTTGCAAAGTTGTATGGAGAGACTAAACCATCCATAATAAGAATAGGGTTTGGAATGCAAAGAAACTCTAATGGTGGCAGCATGGTAAGAGCCATAACACTTTTACCTGCTGTTGTTGGAACGGTTGGAGCTGGGCCTAACAGTGGATATGTTTATATAAATGGTGGACCAGCAAGCTCTACATCACTTAAAGGAGTTGAATTACTTGAAAATCCAAATATAAGGTCAATAAATATGAATGAATTGGGTAAAGCACTTTTAGGACAGCTGGAGACAACTAAAAAACTTCCTGTTACTACCTTAATGGTATTTAATAGTAATCCCATGGCTATAACTCAAAACGGAAAACTAGTAAGAGAAGGATTGTCTAGGGAAGATTTATTCACTGTAGTAATAGATATATTTAGGACAGATACCGCAGATTATGCAGATATATTACTTCCAGCCTCTACTTTCTTTGAGTATGAAGATTTAAATCAAGATTATTTAGGATATTATATAAGGCATAATTCACCGGCCATTGAGCCTCTTGGTGAATGTATGAGCAATACTGATATATTTAATTCACTAGCTAAGAGAATGGGCTATACCGATTCTATATTTGATACAACAATGACAGCAGCTGTAAAAGCATGCTTAGCAGGCGTTGCTTCTCAAGGTATAACATACGACAAATTAAAAGAAGCAGGTTGGATGAAATTAAAAAAAGATGTTTCTTTTATGGACAAAAAATTTAATACACCGTCAGGCAAAATCGAATTTTATTCTGAAAAGCTAAAAGAAGCAGGACACCACCCAGTCGCAGAATATGTTCCAACTGCAGAAAGTAAAGATGGCTCTTCAGATCTATTTAAAAAATATCCATTTACTCTGGTTTCGCCAGCTACAAAAAATCTTATTCATAGTCAAATGTACAACGTTCATCAAATTAGAGATTTAATGGGAGACCCAGTCGTATTTATTCATACAGATGATGCAATCGAAAAAGGAATTACAGATGGGGATGTTTTAAACGTAACAAATGATAGGGGAACTATTCAAATAATTGCAAAGTTAACATCCACCATAACCAAAAAAGGAACACTACTTACATTTAATGCGCCATGGCCAAAGTTAGTAAATGGTGGAAAAAATATTAATGAACTTACTTCTGATAGACTATCAGATATGAGTGGTGGATCAACTTTCCATACCAATCTTGTTGAAATTAGCAAATAATCACTAGGGCAAGGCTAAAGCGAATATTGCATTATCATGAACTATGACTTTAAGACCCTTCATAGGGGTTCTTAAAGTCTATTTTTTTACTAACATTGACTAATCATTTATTACCATTGGTAACCAAGGGGCATCTTTAGCAAGATTATCTTGATGCTCTTTTAATTTTGCAGCTTGAGGAACAACAGCTTGCATATCCATACAATTAATTCTCTTATAATTTTAACGCCTTCATCTGCTAATTTTTCGCTAGTAGCCATATCTAACAGAACAGATGTTGACAAATGTTCTTTTGGTTCAGAAAAATAATAATCACCGCTTTCACTTTGATAAGCCTTGCTAAACATCTATAGAAGATGGTTCAGTATGGAAAAATTCAGTGACAAGAGAGAATTGAAACGGTATCAGATAAATGGCATAAATAAAATTTCCCAAAATAGTATTGTGTATTATAATAAACATTATTTAGCGAATTTACAATTGTTAATCTAAACATTTATAAATCAGGTGAGTTTATGCCTGCTATATATGGATACATACAAAAATATATATTAGAAATTTATATAAAAAATAGACATTAAAGTAATTTCTTTAACGCCAGATAGGAATTGTTAAGTTTATGTGTTATTATTTTCATTGCATCACTAAATAGGGGCAAACAATATTCACCCTCCAATACTAATGCGAAAACACCTTGGAAGCAAAACTTCCTATGTACTGTACTTGTAACTGTTACACTATTTGAGTATTTCAATTGCTTTTATTATAACTTGCTATATGTATTAAATTCTTATTTTTTTATGCTAAGTATGAGCACAGAGTACTTGGCTACTTACAAAACATTATAAACAGTTTTTTTAGTATTTTTTTTGAATATCAGCCTCACTAATTATATTATCGACGCTTCGCAGCTTACGTGGGTCTATGGTTTCAATTAGGCACTAGGGTAGGATTAAATCTCCATATAAATCAGCTATATGATATTTTTATGTCTAATATAAATAACCTAAACTTAGTAGATTTTTCTTAATAACATATTTACTTGAAAATAATTTTAATTCAGGATATACTTAATAAAAAACATCATAACAATTTTAAATGTCTTTATGGTGCAATATTCTAAAGGAGTGTATTATATGAAAAACACATGTATATTCGACTTAGACGGAACATTAATAGATAGCTTAGATTCTTTATTAATTTCTGTTAATACTACATTAGATAGATTAAATTTTGGAACCATTACAAAAAATAATTGCAGAGATTTTATTGTGAATGGTGCAAAGGAGTTAGTAAAAAAATCTATTATAGAAACACAAGGAATATGCAGCAATGAACTACTTGAAAAAGCTATGATTATATATAAAGAAGTATTTCAGGAATTCTGCACATATAATGTAGTTCCATATGATGGAATTGTAAATTTATTAGAAAATTTAAAAATAAAAGGTTTTAAATTGGCTGTATTGTCTAATAAACCTCATGAGGAAACAGTGAAAATAGTGAAACAATATTTTGGTAAGAATTATTTTGACTTTATCAAAGGTCAGACAGACGATATGCCAAGAAAACCTAATCCAAGTGGTCTAATATATATAATGCAGCAACTAGGCAGTGCTACGCAAGAAACACTCTATATTGGAGACTCAGAAGTGGACATAGAAACAGGAATAGCTGCATTTGTAAATACAGTTGGTGTAACTTGGGGATTTAGAAAAAGAGATATTATTGCTAAAATGCAACCTACCAAAATTGTAGACAGTGCCAAAGAACTTTTAGAATATATATATATCTTATGATACTATCTATACAGAAAATTTTAAAGATAACTAAATTTATGTTGTTTAATAAAATATTCAGTCACGTTACTCATAAATCCGTGAATCATGAATAAAAAAGTACACAATTTTTAAAGCGGGGAGTTGGGGCTTAGCCTAGACCCCCAAATCACTTCATCTATTTCTAGCAATGACACTCCCCCTTTCTAATGCGCTAACCAAAATTCCTGCTTTGCCTATTATTCATAGAGCAGTATACAAAAATTTTTCTAAACTATTAACTTTTCAAAATTTTCTTCAGACAAAATATTTATTCCAAGCTCTTTAGCTTTTGTTAATTTACTACCTGCATTTTCTCCAGCAAGCACATAATCTGTATTCTTACTAACATCACTACTAACTTTTCCTCCAAAAGATTGTATTATTTCAGTTGCTCTTTCACGCCTCATATGTTTAAGTGTACCTGTTAAAACAAAAGTTTTTCCATAAAATCTATTATCATTTTTCAAATTTTTTATTTTCGAAGTCATGTTAATGCCTTGATCTTTAAGTTCTTCAATCATTTTCATAGTCTTAGGTAATTTAAAGTAATCAATAACTTCATTGGTAATGATTTCACCAAAATCAGGTAAATTTATAAGTTGGTCATAGGTAGCATTTTTTAATTCATCAACATCTTTAAAATAAGTAGCAAGAGTTATTGCTGATTGTTTTCCAATGTTTTTTATACCCAATCCACAGATAAGTTTATCGATATCATTGGATTTAGACTTTTCAATAGCTTTAAGTAACTTTTCTGTATTTTTTTGTTTACCAACAATACCTTTTTCTATTAATTCATCTTTGTATATATAAAGGTTATAAATATCAGCAATATCTTTAATATATCCATTATTAACCAAAGCCTCAACAGAATTTGTTCCAAGCCCACCAATGTTCATGGCACTTTTTGATGCAAAGTGAATAATCCCCTTTATTGATTTAGCGGGGCATTGTGGATTTGTGCAAAAAGCATGCGAAGCCTCTTTATCTGTTTTATAGTGACAAATTGGACAATTATCAGGCAGTTGATATGGTATAGAATTTTCTTTTCGTTTTTCTATTATAACAGAAATTACTTCAGGAATAATGTCACCCGCTTTTCTGACTAGAACTGTATCTCCAATTTGTATGTCCTTGTTTAATATAAAGTCTTGATTATGAAGAACTGCTCTGCTTATAGTTGTACCAGCAAGACGAATGGGCTTTAATATAGCAAGCGGAGTAAGACGGCCCGTTCTACCAACTTGTACTATAATATCTTCAATAATAGTTTGTTTTTCCTCTGGAGGATATTTATAAGCAATAGCCCATTTTGGAACTTTAGAAGTAGTCCCTAAACGTTCTCTATCATAAAGACTGTTTACCTTTACTACAGCTCCATCAATTCCATAAGGTAATTTCCATCTTGATTTACCTATACTTTGAATTGTATCCCAAACGTCATCATCGGTAACACAAGTTTTATATTCTGGAGTTACTAGAAAATTTTGACTTGCCAACCATGCTAATGTTTCTGTATGAGTAGCAAATTGTTTACCTTCAACAAGTTCAAGGTTAAATATATAAATGTCAAGATTTCTTTCTTTTACTATAGATGGATCAAGTTGCCTTAGTGTACCTGCTGCACAATTTCTTGGATTAGCAAATAATTTTTTACCCATTTCCTCTTGTTTTTGATTAATTTTTTGAAAATTAGCATCAGAAATGTATACTTCTCCTCTAACTTCAAGATATGGTAATTTTGTAGGAATTTCTTTTGGAACAGAGTTAATTTCAAGTAAGTTTTCATATACAGACTCTCCAACAATTCCATCGCCTCGGGTAATGCCTTCTTTTAACACTCCATCATAATAACGTAGCACCACTGAAAGACCATCTATCTTTCTTTCTACTATAAATTCTACTTCTTGAAGTTCTCTTTGCATTTTTTCTACAAAATCATATACTTCATCTTTAGAAAAAGCATCAGAAAGACTTATAACTGGCGTATCATGCTCAACTTTTCTAAACTCTCTTTTAACAGTTCCTCCAACCTTGTCTCTTTTTCCCTCTAGTGCTCGAAACTCTTTTATCAACTCATCATACTCAAAATCGCTTATTTCTGGGTCGTCTTGATTATAATATTTATCACTATGATACTCAATGAGTTCTTGTAGTTCCTCTAATCTTGTCATTCGCTTCCTCCATCTATTATATAGGGAGCACATACATTGTGCCCCCTAAGTAAAATGTTCTAATTTGTATAGATATATCTAAAATACAAGTCTTATAATTTTTGTAGCTTGGCAATCTTGGCATGTAATTCTCTTGTATCTCCATTAAAATCTACTTTAACAAAAATTTTACCATTTTTATTAGCTACACTTAAAACCATTCCTTGACCAAATTGTTTATGTTTAACAATATCACCTTGAAAAAACTCTTCTTCTTCAGTAATTTTATTTAGCTCTTTTTTTGTATATAATGTAGTTTTTTGATAATCCGTGCTTTTTTTATAAGAATGAGTTGAATTGTAAGAATTATTAGAGATTTTTTTTACCAAAGTAGTATCATTTCTTTTGGAACTAATTGATTTAAACTGAACTAAGTTTTTATCTATTTCATTAATAAATCTTGATATAGTATTTTCCCGAGTCTCTCCATATATCATTCTTTTTTTTGTGTAAAGCATGTATAGCTTTTCACGTGCACGTGTTATTCCAACATATGCCAAACGACGTTCTTCCTCCAAAATTGATTTTTCATAGCTTCTTGAACTCGGAAAAAGTCCATCTTCCATCCCTGGAATAAAAACAATAGGAAACTCTAGTCCTTTTGAGCTGTGTAATGTCATTAAAGTAACAGCATCACTTTCTTGGTCATAATTGTCTACATCTGCAATTAAAGCAATTTCTTCTAAAAATCCTTCTAAATTTGGAAAATCTGATTCTTTCATATATATTCTAGCTTTTGACATTAATTCCTGTATATTTTCCATTCTTTCTTCAACATCATCAGGCTCATTTTTCTCCAAATATTCTTTATAAAAGGTATTTTCAACTATTTCTCTTATAAGTGTTTTTAAATCACCTTCAGCTGCTATAGTACGGAATCCCTCTATAAGATTAACAAAATCTAAAATTTTCATCTCAGTTGCAAGTGGTAAAATTTGTTGCTCATTTATTATGCTTGCGCTTTCAAAAAAGCTCATATCATTAACTCCTGCATATTGAGTAATTTTATCTATTGTAGTTTGACCAATACCTCTTTTTGGTACATTAATAATTCTTTTTAAAGCTACCTCATCTTTGGTGTTTGCAATTACTCTAAGATATGCTAATATATCCTTAATTTCTTTTCTCTCGTAAAATCGAACTCCTCCCAAAAGCCTATAAGGAATAGAATTTTGTATCATCTTTTCTTCAATAGCCCTAGATTGAACATTTGTTCTGTACAAAACAGCAAATTCTTTGTATGGTTTGGTGTGATTTTTTATTGTATCTACTATTGCCATAGCTTCTTTATATTCATCATCAACTTCCAAAACGGTTATAAGCTCACCTTCCGCACTTTCTGTCCAAAGTGATTTCTCCTTTCTATCTTCATTATTAGTTACAACTTGCTTTGCAGCTTCTACAATAGTTTTGGTCGAGCGATAGTTTTGTTCCAACTTAATAACATTAGTCTCTTCAAAATCAACTTCAAAATCAAGAATATTTCTTATATCAGCACCTCTCCAACCATAAATTGATTGGTCATCATCTCCAACTACACATAAATTTCTATGTTTTTGTGCAAGATAATTTACGAGATTGTATTGAACTGCATTTGATAGCAATAGGTAAACTTTTGAAATTATCTCCAGCTTTTGTCGGCTAAGTCGGAAGGATTACTCCCTCTTTCTCGCCTAAGAACCGTACGTGAGACTTTCACCTCATACGGCTCAAGTATACATTTATCCTTTAGTCTTATTAACTCTACTTCTTTGCTAATTTTTGTCTATACGCAACATTATTTTTCTTGAATTCTTTTACACTTCTTTTGATAAAGTATTCTTCAAGTTCTTTGTTGAATAGACTGTGTGTATGCTTAATTTGCTCATGCCTCACGATTGGTGTCCATGCCATCTTTTTTAATTGGTTTCCTGTAATTGGGTCTGTTAATATCCATCGATTTTTACTTTGTCCTGTTTTATCAGCTTTAAAGTATTGCTCTTTAATCCATTTCCAGCTTTTCTTTGGATGTGAACGTACTAGGAATTTTTTTATTCCAATCCAAATGTATGTGTCCATTTCTGAGTAAATCTCTCTAGCTACTGATGGTGACCAGTAGTTTGCTGTTCCTATAATGATAGGATTAAGCGTATCGATAAGAGTTTTTGTGTTATTTCCATAGAGGTTTTTGATGTTACTTGATATTTTTTGTTTGAATTTACTTATGCTCTCCTTAGAGGGTTTAATCAATAGTTTATTCCCTTGTTCTGCTTTATATTTTTTAATATTGAATCCTAAGAAGTCGAATCCGCTTGTTATAGGTGTTATTTTGGTTTTGTTGGCTGGTAATTCGAATCCTCTTATTTCTAAGTATGGTTTAAGCAAGTCGTATACTCGATGTGCCTCTTGTTCTGTATTACACATAACCACAAAATCATCAGCATATCTTGCCATAGCATAAGTGCTTCTATTCTCATAGGATATAATACCATTTTTATTAATAGCCTTGTATTGTATGGATAGGGTTTCTTCCATTCCATGTAGCGCTATATTAGCTAGTAATGGTGAAATGATACCTCCTTGAGGAGCAATAATGAACACCTCGTTATTTAGAAAACCTGTTTTGAGCCATTTTCCAATGATTTCCCTTTCTGGAAAATCTCCTAATTGCTTCATAATAAAATCGTGATTTAGGTTATCAAAACATCCTTTAAAATTCCCTTCAAAAACCCATTGTCTGCTACCTCTTATGGTATTGAAAATCCTCTCAATTGCATCATGACATCCTCTATTGGGTCTGAATCCATATGATGTAGGTTCAAATCTACATTCCCATTGTGGTTCCAATGCTAATTTTACTATGTTTTGATATACTCTATCTTTAATAATAGGTATTCCTAGAGGTATTAGTTTCCCATTTTTATTTTTTATATAAGTCCTATATGCAGGTTTAGGGTTATGATTTTGTAAATTCAAACTTTTCATATTTTTGTATAATTCAAGTATTTCACTAGGAGTTAATACTTTGTAATCATCTACTCCAGAGGTTCTTTTTCCTCCGTTTATTTGTGTAACTCTTTTTATAGAAACCAATAATGCTGCATTACTATTCATTAACATTCTTTGTAGGTCTCTAACCTTGCGGTTATTTCCTAGACTTTCGGCATGATATATTCGTTGTTGTAATTTTTTTACATACTTTTCGACCCCTAACCAGTTGATTTGTTGCCAATCAGTAATGTTAGGTAGTGCGGACTCCTTATTTGAAGTATTCATCGTCTTTTACCTCTCTTTAAAAATTTACTTTACGCTTTATTTTCATGTTATATACCAGTCAGAAGTCAGCTCTCTTTCAAGAATATACTGTTGTATATTATCCACTCAGTTATTTTCGTTCCTGTGACCTTTAGGTCTAGTGGCATTTGCTTTTTCTAACATCCTTTACCCTCTAGAGAATTCTGCCTTCCTTGCGGTTAGCCTACCATCACAGATGGACTCTATAGGGTTTACCAAGTTCAACTTCTGTCAGATATGAATGGGTTAGGTTCTTTCTATACACCGATAGGTCTATGGGTTGCTTTAAATACATTTTAGGAGACAATGTATTCCCTACCTACTAAACAATAGCAATTATATCCCAGCTATCAACTGTGGTGACGATGCTTATAAAAGTTCACTTGAGTTAACCATACCATTCTTTCTCTTGCCCTCTAGGGTTATGGATACTAAACCCTAGATTAAGCTTTCTCTCATGCAACCTACATCTTCATTACTAAAGATGCAGTTTCGAGTGAGAATACCCTTTGCAACTAGGGTAACAGTTCCACCTGTACTGACACTTGTGAAAGAAGTTGCTTCTTGTCGCACCCCCTGCTCCACACCGTACGTGCGACTTTAATCGCATACGGCGTTCCACCATCATTGATGGCTTGTGCCTATCCCTCCATAGTTTTTATCTACTTCTTCGGTACTATGGCACTACTCTCACTGGGATTAATATAAGTTATAAATTAATAAACATATGTTTATTAAAGGGTATCTATTTGCACCCTAAAACATATATCATTAATACAAATTTTTCCTTACAAATGTTTCATAGCTTATTTAAGATTGCTCCACATTCCCAGCTTTCCACGTTCCAATAATTTTATCTATTCATATACCCTTAGGCTCTCCCTCTAGTCCTGCATCAACAATATTCCCTGTAAGAATATAAGGATTTTCATAAAGACAATTTTTACTCACCCTCTGATACGAATGTGTTTACATTCAAGCACATTTCTATGCCTTATACCTTTAGAACCTTTATTTCGGAAGTTCGTCAGCTTTTTAAGCATTCTAACCATAGATATTTTATAGACCCCCGACCTATCATACACTTGACCACCTCTGGTTCACTTTTCCTATTTATATACATAAATTTAGGATGTACTCTCAGCCGCCTTCACCGAGCTTATAACATTTATATCTTAATCTATAAACGCTATTCGGAATATTAGGGCAAGCCCTTCAAGACGTTACTCTATCATTTGACTTGTCAAATCATTAGTTCTATTAAACAAACCTTGTTTAATGGTTAATTTTTTAATTAACAACGTGTCGCACTATCTTGGTATTCATCAATTAATATATATTTAAATTTTTTTTGATAATATTCTAATACATCAGGGTTATTTTGAAATAATAAACATGTATTTAATAACAAATCATCAAAATCACAAGCATCATTTTCTTTTAATTTGTATTGATAAGTGGAATAAATTTCAGCCATATTCTTAGTCCTAAAATTTGAAGTTGCAATAGCTTCATCAGGTAATATTAATTGATTTTTCTTACTACTTATATATGACAGTACATCATTTACTTTAAAACTCTTTTCACTTATATTTTTAAGCTTCATTATATCCTTAATCAAAGCTTTTTGATCTGTCGTATCATATATAGTAAAAGACTTACTATATCCTAATGCTTCACCATCTCTGCGTAGAATTCTTACACACATAGAATGAAAAGTACTAACCCACATATTACGTGTTTTAGCATCTCCAATTAATCCGCTAATCCTTTCTTTCATCTCTTTAGCACTTTTATTTGTAAAGGTTATAGCAAGTATTGACCATGGTGATACATTTTCATCATTTATAAGATGAGCAATACGGTGTGTTAAAACCTTTGTTTTTCCTGAACCAGCACCAGCTAGAACAAGAAGCGGACCTTTTGTATGAAGCACCGCTTTTTTTTGCATTTCATTTAATCCTTCTAACATAATAATTCTCCTAAATTGAAATCCCTAAAACATCTAATAATTTTTCGGGGTATAAATTAAGTATTAACTCTTTTGGAAAATTTATTTCCTCTAAAAACGTAATTGAAGAAGAAAATTCTCCAACTTCCCAACATATATGTGCATCTGTATTTGCCATTATGGGCATATCATACTTATTGCAATATTTTAAAACTTCTATTAAGTTTTCTTTTACCCCCGGTCTAACACTAGTCGGTTTAAATGAAGCGTCATTTATTTCTAAAATTACTCCAGTTTGTTTTGAGGCTTTAACAACTTCTTCAGCATCAAATGGATAACGATTATCTCCAGGGTGCCCAATAACTTTTACCCAAGGGTTGTGCATAGCTCCAACCAATCCTTTTGTAATTTTAGATTTATCTTCACAAAAGTTAATACAAGGTGGATGAAAGCTTGCTATTACATAATCTAAACCTTTTAAAACAAAGTCTTCTGTAGCATCAATATTCCCTTCATAGTCCATAATATTTGTTTCCATACCTCTTAATATTATTAAATCATTTATTTTTCTAGGGATTATTTTTAAATTGCTAAAGTGAAATAGATGAGCTCCACCAGGCAAAGCATCTGAATGATCGGCAAAACCTACAATTTTAAGGCCTGCTTTTTCAGCAAAAGTAATATTTTCAAGTATAGTGCTATATGCATGTCCACTTGAAATGGTATGAACATGAATATCTGTGTAAAATTTCATAAATCCTCCTAGTATAATTTTTTTGTAATAGTATTTTCTTTAAAACTCTTGCTTTTTTTCAATATAAGTCTATAATATTTAATTATATAATAAAACTTTATGGAGCTTAAAAAATGAAATCATTAAAAACTGATATTATTCGTTTATTATTTATTACTGTGGGTAGCCTTCTAATGGGACTGGCCACAAACGGAGTTCTTGTTCCCAACAAATTACTTAGTGGTGGAGTTAGTGGTATTGCCATGATTTTATATTTTTTGTATGACATAAATATAAGCTTAGTAATTGTGACTGTTAACATTCCCCTTTTTATTTTAGGAGCATTTTTTTTAAAACGTTCTTTTTTAGCATATAGCTTGTTTGGAATGCTTATGCTTTCTTTTTGGATTGAAGTAACAACATCTTTTACAATTCCCATGGACAGTGAACTTTCAGTTGCCGTTGTTGGAGGAATATTAAATGGAATTGGAATAGGAATAATATTCCGTGCTGATGCTTCAAGTGGTGGAATTGATATTCTTGCAAAAATTGTAAATAAATATTTCTCAATTAGCATGGCCTCTGTTGGCTTAATGATTAATGCAATTATCTTAGGTATAGGAGTTGTTTTCTTTGGTATTGATATTGCTGTTCTAACTTTAAGCACTATGTTTGTGGCAAGTTGTGTAACAAACTTTGCTGTTGACGGAGTTAATCAAAAACGAACAATCTTTATCATAACTGATGAAGAGCACTATGAGCAAATATCTAATGATTTACTTGAAGATTTGCATAGAGGAGTTACTATTATTCCTGCAATTGGTGCATATACACATCAAAATAAATATATTCTATATACAAACATTGGTATCCGTGAATTAGCAAAAGTAAAATCTATTGTTCTTTCAAATGATAAACATGCCTTTGTTACTGTTTCAGCAGTAGCTCAAGTTATTGGCCATGGTAAAGGCTTTATTACTGCAAGTTCTGTAGAACAAATACCATTAAAATCTAAAGCTAATAAATCTTCAAATAATTCTAAAAATATGTCTAGTGACAAAGATAAGACATCCAAGTAGTTTATGGGCGAACGTTGTTCGCCCAACATTTTACTTATAAAAAATAAAGATTTTTATAAAAAAGCCAGAGTACTATCCTTTTATATATAGTTCCAATTAATTATAAAAAAACAGAGTACTATATACTTTTTCAAGATACTATAAGGAAAGTATTTTTTTGCTTCTGAGCTTCGCCCTGTTTTAAAAGTTGTGTTAAAGTAAATATATTTTATAATCATCCACATTTCTGAAAGTATAACTACTTTTAAACATTTATTTACTTCTAATTAATGGTGGAAATCCTACTTTCTTTTGAACTTTCCTAAGAGTCTTAGTTGCTAGGTAAGTTGCTTTTTGTGCATTTTCTTTAATAATATTATCAATATACGCATTATCTTTGGAAAGTTCTTCAAATTTTTGTTGAATTGGTCGTAATTCCTCAATTACAACTTCAGCTACTTTAGCTTTAAATTCTCCATAACCTTTTCCTTCAAATTCACGTTCAATATTCTTAATGGTTTCACCTGTTATAGCGGTATAAATATTTAACAAGTTGCTAATACCAGCTTGGTTTTGTTCATCAAAAGTTACTTTTGCCATTGAGTCTGTAACTGCTCTCTTAAACTTACGAATAATTGTATCTGGATCGTCAATTAAAGATATTGTTGCATTTACATCTTCATCTGATTTAGACATTTTTCGGCTAGGGTCTTGCAGACTCATTATTTTTGCACCAGCCTTACCAATATATGGTTCAGGAATTTTAAATACATCTCCATATATGGCATTAAATCTAGCTGCTATATCTCTTGTAATTTCAAGATGTTGTTTTTGATCAACTCCAACAGGAACTACATCTGTTTGAAATAATAAAATATCAGCTGCCATTAAAGCAGGATAGGTAAATAAACCAGCATTTATATTTTCGTTATGCTTAGAAGATTTATCTTTAAATTGTGTCATCCTGGAAAGTTCACCCATATATGTGTAACAATTTAAAATCCAAGCTAATTCCGCATGAGCTGGAACATGTGATTGATAGTAAATTATATTTGCTTCAGGATTTAAGCCAGAGGCAATATATTGCATTAATAAATTTCTTGAGCTTTTTCTAAGGGTAGCAGGGTCCTGACGTACTGTTATTGCGTGCATATCAACAATACAATATAAGCAATTATATTCATCTTGCAATTCAGTCCAATTTTTTAACGCACCTAAATAATTCCCTAGAGTTATTACTCCAGATGGTTGCATTCCGCTAAAAATTGTTTTGTTATTCATTTTTTATCACCTAATTAATATATTAAGGGAGCAACTATTTACTCCTAATTGTTATAATATTTCTTTGTACAAATTAACTTCACGGTCTGTACGGCATTCATTTAGCTTTGGAGTTAATTCCACAAAATGTGGAGCTTTAAAGTGTGCATCTATATCTTCTTTTGTTTCCCATTTTTCAATGAAAGCTAATTTATTTGGATCATTTATGTCTTCATGAAGAACATAAGAAATACATCCTTTTTCCTTTCTAGTCTCTTCAACAAGCTTTTTTACTAGAACCATATATTCATGTTTTTTCTCTTCAATTAAATAATTTGTTGCAACAACTACTATCATTAAATTTCCTCCTATTTAAAGTATTAAAAAGTAGCCGTATAATTATACAGCTACGATAAAATTAATTTTTCTTACTCTTTATCTTCAGTGATATCTTCTTCAATAACAACATCATCTACATCATCATCTTCAAAGTTTTTGATTTCAACGTATTCAACTTCGTCGTCATCATCATCATAAATATCATCATCATCAAAATCATCATCGTCGTCATCAAAATAATCATCGTAATCATCGATTTCATCATCTTTTTTAGATTTCATCCAATATACAATCCCGCCAGCAAGGACTGCAACTACAGCAAATCCAAAACACATCCATCTTTTTTTACAACAACATTTTTTTTCAGGAACTCTTAATTTCTCTCTTACTTCTTTTACTACTTGGTCAACTTCTCTTTTGGTCATAGTTACCTCTCCTTACTATATTTTTATAAAATTTAAGGCAGAAAACCACCATCTCTTTAGGGTAGTGGATGAATGCCTTTTAAATGTGGGCATTAACGCCCAATTCCTCCTAATTACTAGCAAGGATAAGTCCACTTTGCCAATGTTATAATAGATTTTGTATATCAACAGTACTTTTTATATCTTTAGATATGTTTAACCATTGACTTTAGGCCTAGAACTAGTGAATTATTCTAGGTTAAAAATGAAATGATTAAGTTTAACTTATTAGTATACCTGCTAAAATAACGTAGTCGCTTAAGACTCAGGCTAATCAACTGACTTGTTTTCACAAGCATATACCCTAAAGGGCATGGGGTAATTGACTATTTATGATAACATAAGATACTATCTCATATTATTCATCATTATCTATTATTCCATCTTAACCCACTTATTTATACTATATAAATAAATAAATTTTTCTTTTATGGGTAAATCTAAGATATCACTAAGAGCTTTGCCATATAAATCTAGTTGAAATTGGTAAATATTTTTTATTCTATCTATTTCTTTTTCCAAAATTTGCTTGTTTATATAATCAGTTTTGTAATCAATAAGAACTATACTTTCATCTTCTATGAAACAAGCATCAATTGCTCCAGAAAGAACCACTTTTTCATCATTATATTTTTGGTCAATTGTTTGTGCATCAAGTAAATATACAAAAGATTTTTCTTTAAAAGATACTGTTGCATTTCTCATACGTGTTATTATCGCTGATTGAGCAAAAGCTTCAAGGTGGCTATAGTTTATAATACTTTTTACTTCTGGGGAAAGCTTATTTGAATTTATTAATTTATTAATTTCATTTTGTAGCTCACCTCTTGATTGACATTTCAAATAGTCAACTCTTTCAAAAACTTCATGAATTAAAGTTCCTTTTGCAGCACCATTAATATTAATATTTTTTTTCATAAACTTAGGTTCAGGCTTAATTTGTTCAAAATTCATATGGCCTTGTTTAATTTCTTTTAATCTTGAAACATTAGTTGCAGTTAAAAGATTAATAACATCGTTATACTTATATAAAAATCCTAATCTATCATAAATTTTATCTTTATTTCCACTATAATCAATAGTATAATCTTGGTTTAATAATTCCTTTAAATTATTATTTAGTTTTTCTTCGCTTTGCTTAAGCTGAACTTCATTTTCGTTCCAAACTTTAATTCTCCAAGTAGAATTTCCATTAAATACAAAATTTGCGTTGTCATTATACACTATATTTTTAACATTTTTAAGCGAAACAATACTATTTCCAATCCAATTCAATTCGGTGCTATTAGTCTTTAAGCCAATTTGCAATATTTTCTCTTCGTTTCTATTACCATATTTAAACCACTTTTGTAATAGAGAAACATAAGAAGAAACACTTCCAGTGATAAATAGCTTTTCCCTAGCACGAGTCAGTGCAACATATAAAATTCTCATTTCTTCAGATAGGTTTTCATGTTTAATCGCCTGTTTAATAGCACTAAATGGCAAAGTTTCATACCTAAAGTTATCTTCCAGATATTTAACTCCAATGCCCAATTCAGAATGAAGTAATATGTTACTATACAAATCTCTAGTATTAAATATTTTTTGTGTCTCAGAAATAAATACAATAGGGAATTCTAATCCCTTGCTTTTATGAATTGTTAAAATACGTACTACATTTTCACCTAAAGATACCTTAGCTTGTTCAAATTTGTCTCCAACTTTATCTACCTTCTTTATATACTGCAAAAAATTAAATAGTCCAGTTTCTACCCGTTCTTCATATTTAGTTGCATGTATTTTAAGCAATCTTAAATTAGCTTGACGTTTCTTTCCATCTTTTAACATTCCTACATATCTATAGTATCCACTTTCGGTGTACAATCGGCTAATTAAATCCTCAAGGGTAATTGTTGTGTTTAGCGTTCTAAATGAACAGAGCAAATTGTAGAACCTTCTTAATGAAACAATGGAACCTTCTTCACTATAGGAATTTTCATGTAAATATTTTTGCAAGCAGATATAAAAATGTTTTTTTGGAGCAACATTTTTAATATATACTAAATCATCTAAAGAAGCTCCTACAATAGGTGAGCGTAATATTGCAAGAAGCGGTATATCTTGTAGCGGATTATCTATAATTTGCAACAGATTAATCATAAATTTAATTTCGTTTGCTTCTAAAAAAGAAGTATCTGTATCCGCATATGCCTCAATGTCTCGTTTTACAAGAGCTTCCTCAAAATAAGCAGCTGAAGTTTTTGCTCGTAATAAAATAACAATGTCTCTTGGTTGAACCTCCCTATAATCTTTTAAATCTGTATCAAAAATTTTCTTTGGATTTCCTTCTCCTTTTAATATTTCAGATATAATTGTGGCCACCATTTCTGCCTCTAGATG
>LJHD01000243.1 GCA_001983475.1 Candidatus Epulonipiscium fishelsonii
TCATTATTAATCGAGATATATATTCTGCTGGTAAAAATTTATCTGTCTTAAAAGCATTTAAATATTATTACAGGGAAGAAACTCCTTATCATTCAAGTATCGAACCAATTTCTTATCCAGAGTTAATTATAAAAAAAAGAGTCGTAAAAAGTATAATTGTTCTAACTCGTAAAGATTTATTGCCAATTGTGTATATGTGCCAAGAAATAGACGATGTAATTGTTTTAGATGATTTGCAAATAAATGATTTAGAAGAATATGCGAAGATACCGTTTAAAAAACATAAAAATTTATTTCCAGATCAAAGACTTGATAACGAAAAATATGAAAAAGATTATGGAGTGAATACTTTTGCCATAAATTTACAAATACCTAAAAGTGTGTTAGAGCTTAATGTGGGAAAATTGAAAATTAATAAAGAAAGTTATGATTTAGCAGAAGAATTTATTTCTGAATTTAACTTAGATGTTAAACAAACAGTGATAATTAATCCTAAAGGATATAAAGAACTTTTGGAATTGGAGCCTGAAAGCTGGAACCCATTTATAGAATATTGTAGAAATAATAATTTTCAGGTATTTACTTATGTAAATGATAAAATAACTTTATCAGATACTCAAATTTTAAATATTCCCATTGACGTATTAATGGTTCTTATAGAAAAAGGGTGTAAATTTATTTCTATTCAAAATAAAATCATGGAACTAATATATCATTTATCTCATAAAAATTTAGAGGCCATTGTTATTTTTAAAATTTGGGAAAAAACTGATCTTGAATTGGCTAATAAATTACACTATTCAAAAGTTCCAGATAGCTCTATAAATATAACCTCCATTTGTACTTCAGGAAACAAATTAAACGATATAGATATTATAAATTCATTAATTAATAGATTTAGAGATAAGTATATAGAAGCGTTTTTGACAGATTTAAGAGTATATCTCCTGGGATATAAAATTGCTAATATTATTTGTAAAAAGTTAAATGACACACTTTATTTAACTATGACACAACATATTGGTGATGTAGCTTTAAGTTTAAAGATGACAAAAGCTATTAAAGAATGTTTAAATATAAATAATATAATCGTAATTACTACTAAAGTATTAGCTGGAGTAGCTAGACTTTTTGAAGACATAGATGAAATTATAATAGTTGAAAAAGAACAGTTAGATATACTGTCACGCTATGCAAGATTACCAAATAGGGCGCATAAAAATTTAATTACAGAAATACCAAATGATATAACGTATTCTGCAAGATTATTTAATGTATCAAACTTACAATACGAACTCAATTTACCTGTAGATATATTAAACAAATATAAAAGCGAAATGGCTATTTCAACACATAGTATCAATAATGCTCAAATGTATATTCAGGAAAATAAATTAATACCTGAAAAAACTATTATAATTTGTGCATTTGCTAATTCTAGTAGTAATTTTTCTTTGGAAGATGTTGAGCTATTAATAAATTATTGTAAAGATAAAGATTATAGAGTTTTTACTAATTGTGGACCAAAGGAAGAGCCTTTATTTAATACAGAAAAATTAGTTGTTGATGTAGATGTTTTTGCGGGTTTAGCAGCTTTAGGATGTAGAGTTGTTGGTATTCAAAGTGGATTAATGGATACTTTAGTATGGATAAGAAGTCATGTTCTTAAAATAATAGTTTGTTTGAAAAATATTTCTATTCAAGATAAGTATTTTACCGAAATCAGAAAATCAATTCAATCAGATAATATAACTTATATTGAAGAAATTCAATTTTCAAATTGTAAATTAAATCTTGATATAAAAGAAGATATAATGCCTTTAAATGAACTAATTTTAAAAGAATTTATAAAAAAATATGAATAAGAGGAAAGCCAATGGATTATATT
>LJHD01000244.1 GCA_001983475.1 Candidatus Epulonipiscium fishelsonii
ACTAAATTTATGAGTCATAAATTATAGCTAATAATTTATGATGTACAAATATTTATTTGTGCAAATTATAGATAAATAAATTTATAATAATCGCACTTTAAAACAAAAAATTAGAACATTTATACAAAAAGTCCATATGACAAAAATAGGGCACACCATAATGATTTTAGAAGACGAGCAGTAAATTAAAAAAGTTTATAGAGCATAATCCAGATGCAATAGTAAAAGAATGTAATGAAAATGCAACAAGAAAAGCTTTAAAGAAGATTAAAATCACATTAAAAATGGTATGTCCCTAGAAATTTCGCTTACTGGAGATGTAAAGACAAAATGGTCATTTTATTGTAATATAGGAGTTTATATGTATTTCCTTATATCTGACTTTATGTTGGTAAGTACGATTACATCAATGGGCGTAAAGCCTACTCCTTTAGGGGTATGAGATTCATGGATGTTGGCATTCTGAATAATAACTAAAAAAATATTTGTTTAAAAAGTAGAATTGACAAATTTTAGCAAAAAGTAATTGACACTAGTCTAGATATTATGATAGGATTAAAACATATTAGGGTGTTACCACCAAGGTGGGCATTAACTAGTGAAGGATTTTTCCCTTTATTTGTTAATGCCTATTTTTCATGACAAATAATAAGAAAAAGCCTGTGACGATTTTTTATAACAGATTTTAATATTTTAATTAAGGAGGAGTTTTATGAAAAATAATATTTTTGGAGTTTTACAAAGAGTAGGACGTTCATTTATGCTACCTATTGCAATTTTGCCTGTAGCAGGGTTGTTTTTAGGAATTGGTGGTTCATTTACTAATATGACTATGCTGGAAACATATAACTTAGTTGAATTTATGGGTCCAGGAACTGCAATAAATGCCATTTTGAGCATACTTTCAAAATGTGGAGATATTGTATTTGCTAATTTACCACTAATATTTGCAATGGGTGTTGCAATAGGCATGGCAAAGAAAGAAAAAGAAGTTGCAGCTCTTTCTGCTGTAATTGCATTTTTAATTATGCACACAGCAATAGGTGCTCTAATTGACATTAACAATGCACAAGAATATTTATTATCAGGCTCAATTACATCTGTTGTAGGGATACAATCTTTACAAATGGGAGTTTTTGGCGGTATAATAGTAGGATTAGGAGTAGCAGCTCTTCATAATAGATTTTATAAAATAGAGTTACCTCAAGTGCTTTCATTTTTTGGTGGAACAAGATTTGTACCTATTATTTCTGCTATTACATATTTAGTTGTTGGTATAGCAATGTTTTTTTTATGGCCAGTTGTGCAAAATGGAATAAATGCAATTGGAGCTGTAGTTACAAATAGTGGATATGCAGGCACATTTGTATATGGATTAATGGAAAGATTACTAATTCCATTTGGATTACACCATGTGTTTTATCTTCCATTTTGGCAAACTGCAGTGGGTGGAACTGCTTTAATAGACGGAACATTAATTGAAGGGGCACAAAATATCTTTTTTGCAGAACTAGCGTCTCCAAACACAACAGCATTTTCTGTAGCTGCAACAAGATTTATGTCTGGAAAATTCCCACTAATGATTTTTGGTCTTCCTGGAGCTGCTCTTGCAATGTACCATTGTGCAAAAGCTTCTAAAAAAGAAATTGCAAAAGGTCTTTTATTTTCAGCAGCACTAACAGCAATGATTACTGGTATTACAGAACCAATTGAATTTACTTTCTTATTTATAGCTCCATTACTATATGGTATTCATTGTATTGGTGCAGGTCTTGCTTATATGTTTATGCACATGCTTAATGTTGGAATAGGCATGACATTTTCAGGGGGAATTATTGACTTAACACTATTTGGTATAATGCAAGGAAATGACAAGACAAATTGGATAATGGTTGTTATTGCGGGAATTGGATATTTTATAGTTTACTATGTTGTATTTAGATTTTTAATTACAAAGTTGAACTTAAAAACTCCGGGGCGTGAAGATGATGATCAAGAAACTAAACTTTATACTCGTGCAGATATAAATGAAAAGAAAGCTTCTGATAAAAATAGTATAAATGCCTTAATTATGCAAGGGCTTGGTGGCAAAAACAATATTGAAGATGTAGATTGCTGTGCAACTAGATTAAGAACTACTGTAAAAGATGCAGCTCTTGTAAGTGAAGATTTATTGAAACAATCTGGAGCAGCAGGTGTAATTATTAGAGGTAATGGTGTTCAAGTAATCTACGGACCTCGTGTAAGTGTAATTAAATCAAATTTAGAAGATTTTATTCACTCAAAAGAAAGTGATAAACCATTTACTTCAGCTGCACAAGCCGAGTCAAAAACAGGAAAAACAATGTTTTATTCTCCAGTAAAAGGTAGAATGGCTTTGCTTTCAGAAACACCTGACGAAACTTTTGCTAATGAAATGATAGGTAAAGGAGTAGTGTTTTTCCCAACAAAAGGAGAATTATATGCACCATGTGATGGAACAATAAATTTAGTATTTGATACAAAACATGCTATAGGCCTAACAAGCTCCACTGGAACAGAGTTGTTATTACATGTGGGTATTGATACTGTAAATTTAAAAGGTCAAGGGTTTGATGTTAAAGTAAAAGTTGATGACCAAGTAAAAGCTGGGGATTTATTACTAACATTTGACTTAGATTATATTAAACAAAATGCTCCTAGCATTGCAACACCTATGGTATTTACAAATTTGGAAAATGAAATTCTAGATGTTAAATCACTAGGAAATGTAGATAAAATGGATAGTATATTAGAAATAAAATAAGATTAAGTTCTAAATCTTTACGGGGCATGTGGTCAAAGGCCATAGCCCCACATAAATATAAAATACCTTTTTTTAATTAAGAAGGAGTTTTAGGTAAGAAGGAGTTTTAGGAAAAATAAATCTTTAGAGTTTTACAAAGAGTAGGGCGTTCATTTATGCTACTTATTGAATTTTGCTTGTATCAGTATTATTTTTAGGAATCGGTGGTCCATTATTAACTTAGTTGAGTGGGTCCAGGGACTGCAATAAATACCATCTTGAGCATACTTTCAAAATGTGGAGATATTATATTTGCTAATTTACCATTAATATTTGCAATACGTATGGCGAAGAAAAAAAGAAGTTGCAGCACTTTATGCTGTAATTGAATTTTTAGCAATAGGTGCTCTAACAATGCACAAGAATATTTCAGGCTTAATTACATCTGTTGTAAGGATACAATCTTTACAAATGGGAGTTTTTGGTAGTATTGTAGTAATAGTAGGAGTAGCAGCTCTTCATAATAGGTTTATAGAGTTACCTCAAGTGCTTTCATTTTTTTGTGTAACAAGATTTGTACCTATTATTTCTGTTATTACATATTTAGTTGTTGGTATAGCAATGTTTTGACCAGTTGTGCAAAATGCGCCTAGCATTGCAACATCTACAGTATTTACAAATTGAACAAAAGGAGGAAATTTAAATGAATGTGTTAAAAATATTGAATAACAATGCTATTTTAGCCGTGGATAGTAACGCTCTTGAATATGTATTTTTAGGAAATGGTATAGGATTTAAAAATAAAGCTAATACTCCTGTTGTTCAAGTAGCTAATTTTAAAAAATATAAAATAGAAAATGATATTAAGTATAAAGAAGTAGTAGAAAAAGTAGATATTAAATATTTAGAAATTACCTCACAAATATTAGAATTAGTAAAGCAAACATTTAAAGAAGTTGATACTACTGTTTTACTTCCACTTGCTGACCATATAGCTTTTGCAGTAGAACGTATAAAAAAAGATATAGAAATTATTAATCCATTTACTCAAGACATTAAATTGTTGTTTCCACAAGAGTTTTTAATAGCAAAAAAGAGTGCTGAACTTATTGAACAAGCTTTTAAAGTGGATATAAATGAAGATGAAATATCATATATCACTCTACATATAACCAGTGCTATATCTTCAAAGCATGTTAGCCTGCCTTTAAAGATGGTTGAAGTAATTAAACAGTTTATTTCCCAGCTAGAAATAGAATACAATATGAATATTAACTATAATTCTCTTTCTTATCATCGTCTTATAACGCATATTAAATATTTAGTATCTCGAATGTATTACTCAGAAAAACTAAATTTAGATATGAATGAGTATACTAGAAGCAATTTTCCATTTTCATATGATAAAGCTACAGAACTAGTGAACCTATTAGAAAAGACTTTAGGTGAACCTATTATGGAATTAGAGGTTGGATATTTAGCTATTAATATAGAAAAATTAATACAATCCACTTTAAATCACTCGTGAAAAACCCCACCACCACGTAGTGGTGATGAGGGTCTTATAAATAACGAATTAGATTATCGTAAAATAGTTGGTTTACACTACTGCTTTTCTTTTTACTTTTATTATAAACATTAATACAAATGCTACTAGTGCTCCAGAATATGCAAACCATAATGCTGGATTAGTTGTACAATGAGCCTCCAGCTCCTACAATTCCACCTCCAAGCATTTGAGCAGAGATAATTGAAATTGGGTCACGCAATGCAACTGGAATAACTTGTTTTCCAATTCCACCAAGACCAGACAAAATGATAGAAGGAATTGCTGCGTCTTTTTTGTCTTGAGTAAAATATTTTGGTGCAACCATTGCAAGTATCCCAACGGTAATTCAAGGAATAATTTTTGCTGCTTTGACTTTCATCAATGAATCCGTCCACAAGCATATCATCATTTCTTATTTTTAATTCTTGATTTAATATGTCAAATATATCATTATCATTTACTAGAAAAATATTATATTCTTCGATTATTTTATTTTCAGCTTTCTTGAAATTAACATAATGATCTATATAGTTAATACATCTTTGTGCACTAAAATTAAACTTTATATTAAAATGGATTTCCAATATAGTAACTTGTCTTATCACATGTATATGTTCTAATTTCTTCAAATAATTTTTTACTTATGATAACAAAAAAAGGCCAAAGACCTTTTCTTGTTATCAACTTGTATAAACATTTGCAGTATTTTATGATTTACTAGCTAGTATTTTTGATACAAAGCGTTCTATTCTAACTAGCGCTTCTTTTAATTCAGCTATGGAGTAAGCATAAGAACATCTTATATATCCCTCGCCTGATTTCCCAAAAGCATCCCCTGGTACAACTGCTACCTTTTCTTCCTTTAATAAAGCTTCACAAAATTCTCCGCTAGTCATGCCTGTTTCTTTAATAGAAGGAAATACGTAAAACGCACCTTTAGGTTCAAAACAAGATAAGCCCATTTTTTTAAATCCATTCAGCATAAGTTTTCGTCTACCATCATATGCTTTTCTCATTTCACGAACATCACTATCTCCGTTTTTCATAGCAGATATTGCCCCATATTGACTAGTAGTTGGAGCACACATAAGAACATATTGATGCATTTTTGTCATAGCTTGAATTACAGCAGAAGGTCCAAGGGCATACCCAAGCCTCCATCCTGTCATAGCATATGCCTTAGAAAATCCACTAAGTATAATTGTTCGCTCATACATACCTTCTATATTTGCAATGGATACATGGTTTATACCATAAGTAAGTTCGGCGTATATTTCATCTGAAAGCACTATTAAATCATGCTTAATAATAACTTTAGCAATTTTCTCTAGTTCTTCTCTTTCCATTATTGCACCAGTTGGATTGTTTGGATATGGCAAAATTAGCAACTTAGATTTATCAGTAATAGCGTTTTCTATCTCGTCAGCTGTCAATTTAAATTGGTTTTCTGCTTTTGTGGCAATAGGTACAGGAACCCCACCAGCAAATATTGTGCATGGCATATATGCTACAAAGGAAGGCTCTGGTATCAAAACTTCTTCGCCAGCTTCTAACAGCGTTCGCAAGGAAATATCTATTCCTTCACTACCTCCAACAGTTACTAGAGTTTCTGTTTTTGGGTTGTATGTTAAGTCAAATCTTCTTTTCATATATTTACATATTTCTTCTCTAAGAGTAAGCAAACCTGCATTTGCAGAGTAAACAGTTTTTCCTTGTTCCAAAGAATATATTGCTTCTTCTCTTACATGCCAAGGAGTATCAAAATCAGGCTCCCCTACACCTAGAGATATAGCATCCCCCATTTCGCTAACTACATCAAAAAACTTTCTAATTCCAGACGGAGGCATGCTTTCCACTTTGCGTGATATTTTATCTTGTATATTCATGGTGATATTATCATCCTTTCATCTTTTTTTTGTTTTTCAAATATAACCTTATGCTCTTTGTACTTTTTAAGAACAAAGTGAGTTCCAGTGCTAAGCACATTGTCAAGTGGAGCAAGTTTTTGGCCAACAAATAGTGCAACCTCTTTCATGCTTTTACCTTCTACAACTACTGTTAAATCAAATCCTCCAGACATAAGATAAACGGATGTTACTTCTTTAAACATATATATACGTTTAGCAATCTTGTCAAAGCCTTCGCCCCTTTGAGGAGTTACTTTTACTTCAATTAACGCTGTTACAACTTCTTTGTCTTCTACTTCATCCCAATTAATCAAGGTTTTGTACCCACAAATTATTTGTTCATCTTCTAGTTGTTGTACAATAGCAGCTACTTCTTCAATAGGTATTCCTACCATAATAGATATGTCTTCAAAAGTATACTGACTATTTTCCTCTAGTAATTCTAAAATTTTGTTTCTCATAATTGTCTGCCACCTTTTTTATAATTTTCTAGCTTATTAAAATTATATTCCTATAGCCTTGTATTTTAAACACGTATTTTTTACCAGTTTAAATTTTTAAATTTTGATATACACTAATTGTTAAGCTCTAACTTATTTTTATTCTACTAATCTATAAGTAATTATAGATTTAGAATACTATATGTCTAGAACTTTTTTTATATATAAAAGAAAGAGAGGTATTGTTATCTATGGAGTATATCTTAACTACAAACAATTTGTGCAAAAACTTTAAAAAACAAAAAGCGAATGATAATATTAATATTTCCATTCGCAAAAATAGTATTTATGGTTTGCTTGGGCCAAATGGTGCGGGCAAATCCACATTGCTTAAAATGATTACTGGAATGTTAAATCCCACTTCTGGCCAGATTTATTTTAATGAAAAACCTTTAGAGCGTAGCGATTTAGTAGATATAGGCTCACTTATTGAAAGTCCAGCCATCTATGAAAACCTAACAGCTCATGAAAACTTAAAGGTCAGAGCGTTGTTGTATAATTTACCAAATAGTCGTATTGACGAAGTATTAGAAATTGTGAATTTAAAAAATACTGGTAAGAAAAAATCTGGGCAGTTTTCCTTGGGTATGAAACAACGACTTGGGATTGCGATGGCACTTTTAAACAACCCTAAACTACTTATTTTAGATGAACCAACCAATGGACTTGACCCGCTTGGCATACAAGATTTGCGAGAACTTATTTTGTCATTTCCTAAAAAAGCTATCACAGTCATTTTGTCATCTCATATCTTATCCGAGGTGGAGCAAATAGCTGAAGATATTGGAATTATTGCAAATGGCAAATTGGGGTATCAGGAGCACATATCTCATGATGTAGACCTTGAAAGTCTATTTATGGATGTAGTAAGAAAGTCAGGTGGTTATGATGTATAGCTTAGTTAAATCTAATTTTATAAAACAAAGACGTACATTCTCTAAAAAACTTTTATTTATTGCACCTATAACACCAATGGTGCTTTCTGTTTTACTTTTGCAGGGAAATTATTTTATAGAAAATTCATGTAATTGGTGGTATGCTTTTATACTTCCAGCATCAATATTTATAATTGTTGGCTTTAACATATCTAGGGAACGAAAGAAAAATCGTCACGGACTTTTTTCTATTTGTGCAGACAAAAGAAAACTATGGGTTTCAGCTGTTTTAACAAATACAATAAGTCTACTGATTTTAAACCTTGGTTTCTTTATTTGTATTACGATATGTCCTTATATTCTTGGAGTAGCTGACTTAAGAGTAGGTAAAAATTTATTAGCTAGTTTTTTATTATTTATAACATTTTCATGGCAAATACCTTTATTTATGTTTATTGCTGAAAAGACAGGTGCGTTCGTGGCTATTTTTATTGGGTTGGTTCTTAATATGGTTGGCATTTACTTTGCTCCAAGCAACTTATGGTACATTCCTTTTGCAATTCCATCACGACTTATGTGTCCTGTGATTGGTATTATGCCAAATGGGTTGCCTGTGGAACCAGATAGTATCCTTAACGATTCTTCAGTTGTGCTTATAGGAGTTGTAATTACAATAATATTATACTTCATTATAACAAGTTTAACTACTTTGTGGTATAACAAATTGGAGGCTTAATATGAAAACTAATATAAAATCTGAAATTTATAGGTTTATACATTCACCTTTACTACCACTACACATAATAGTTCCTATTTTAGGTTCATTTATATTTGTAGCTTATTTTGCTACATCTAATTGGAGTGAAGAAGGCAGTGTATCAGCTTTTATACAAGCTCTATCAGTAACATTTCCTGTGCTTATAGGAATAATTATGGGTTTGTCTTGTGATTTTGAGCAAAATGCTGGAGGGTTTCAGATAATGCTTACTACGAAAAGTTCAAAACTTGTACCACATATCAGTAAAATAATAGTTCTTCTTATTTTAGGTTTAATATCTGCAATTTTAGCGCTTGGCTTGTTTTATATAGGTTTTTATTTTTTTAATCACACAAGTTTTAGTGCTTGGTTTTTCATACAAACAGCAATTTTTATGTTTATAAGTATGATTCCACTATATCTTCTTTCATATGTAATAAGCTTTTTGTACGGCAAAGGCATGAGCATAAGTATTGGGATTGTAGGTGGAATGGTATCAGCACTACTTTTGACAGGTCTTGGTGACAATAATTGGTTTTATACTCCTTGGGGGCTTGCTGCTCGCTTGTCGTTATTCCCTTTGATAAGAGATGTTGGAAACAATGCTAGTGAGATGAACTGTGGCATTATTTCGGTACTTATATTTACAGCAATACTAACCATCTTGTTCATACTAATTTTCAGAAAATGGGAGGGCAAAAGAATAGAAGACTAGGAGAAATGAATTGAATATTAGAAAAGGCAAAGCCATGTAGCTTTGCCTTTTTTTAACAAATTAGTTATCTTGAGTGACAACTTCAATTTTTCTATATCTATCCATTCCAGTACCTGCTGGAATAAGTTTACCAATAATAACATTTTCTTTAAGACCAATTAGTGGGTCAACTTTTCCTTTAATAGCAGCCTCGGTAAGAACTCTAGTAGTTTCTTGGAAAGAAGCAGCTGATAGGAATGATTCTGTAGCAAGAGATGCTTTAGTTATACCTAGTAAAGTATGTTTTCCCTCAGCAGGCTCCATGCCTTTTTCAATCATTTCTTCATTAATTTGATCAAAGTCCAATACATCTACCAAGCTTCCTGGAAGTAAATCCGTATCTCCATTTTCTTCAATCTTAACTTTTTTAAGCATCTGACGAACAATTACCTCAATATGCTTATCGTTTATATCAACCCCTTGAAGACGGTATACACGTTGTACTTCTTGTAACATATAATCTTGAACACCTCTAATTCCTTTAATTTTAAGAATATCATGAGGATTTATGCTACCTTCTGTAAGTTCATCTCCAGCTTTAATAAACTCTCCATCCATAACTTTAATTCTTGAGCCATAAGGAATAAGATAAACTCTTGAATCTTCTAGTGAGTCTAGTGAATTATTAGTTACAGTAATTTCACGTTTTTTCTTGGCTTCAGTAATAGTTACATAGCCTTCAATTTCTGTTATAATTGCAAGACCTTTAGGTTTACGAGCTTCAAATAACTCTTCAATACGAGGAAGCCCTTGTGTAATATCATCTCCAGCAATACCACCTGTATGGAACGTACGCATTGTAAGCTGCGTTCCAGGTTCTCCGATAGATTGAGCTGCAATAATACCAACAGATTCACCTTCACGAACTTCATTTCCAGATGACATATTTGCACCATAACATTTTACACAAACTCCAACTTTTGATCTGCAAGATAAAGCATTTCTAATCTTGACTGTTTCAATTCCAATACCTTCAATATATTCGGCCATTTTAGGTGAAATCATATTATCTTGTGGAACAATTACCTCACCCGTTTCAGGATGCACAACAGCTTCTGCTGCAAACCTTCCTGAAAGGCGTTCATTTAATGGTTCAATCATTTCTGTACCATCTTTTACAGCTTTAACCCACATTCCAGGAATTTCAGTTTTTTCATGGTTATGGCAACAATCTTTTTCTCTTATTATAACATCTTGAGAAACGTCAACTAACCTACGAGTAAGATATCCTGAGTCAGCAGTTTTCAGAGCCGTATCAGCCAAACCTTTACGAGCTCCATGGGCTGAGTTAAAGAATTCAAGTACAGTCAGACCTTCACGGAAATTTGCCTTAATTGGAAGTTCCAATGTTTTTCCAGTTGGTGATGACATAAGTCCCCTCATTCCAGCAAGCTGTTTAATCTGGTTGTTTGATCCACGGGCACCAGAGTGTGCCATCATATAAATATTGTTATATTTTCCAAGTCCAGACAATAACGCCTCTGTAATTTTATCATTGGCAATGTTCCAAGCCTGAATAACTTTAGTATATCGTTCGTCATCCGTCATTAAACCACGTCTAAATAATTTTGTTACTTTATCAATAGATTGCTCTGCTTCTTTTAAATATTCTCCTTTTTTAGCTGGAATAACCATATCAGAAACTGAAACAGTTAAAGCTCCACGAGTTGAATATTCAAAACCTAAGTCTTTGATATTATCTAGTAATATTGCCGTTTTTGTAGCTCCATGCTCATTTATACATCTTTTAATAATTTTTCCTAGTTCTTTTTTACCTACTAGGAAATCTATTTCATATTGTCTTATTGGCGATTCACCATTTTTACGTCTTTCCTCATTTTCAGCATGTTCTTTAACTCTATCAACAAATCCTAAATCTTGAGGAATGCGTTCATTAAATATAATTCGCCCTACAGTAATCTCTTGTCTTTTATATACTTCACCATTAATTATTCTACGAACAAAAATTCTAGCATGCAATGTAATTTCTTTGTTTGCATATGCAAGCATTGCTTCCATTTCACTTTTAAAACATTTGCCTTCTCCAATTTCGCCTTCTTTATCAAGCGTTAAATAATATGTTCCAAGCACCATATCTTGAGAAGGAACAGCCACAGGAGCTCCGTCAGATGGTTTTAATAAGTTGTTTGGTGCTAAAAGTAAAAATCTACACTCTGCCTGTGCTTCAACAGATAAAGGTACATGAACTGCCATTTGGTCTCCATCAAAGTCTGCATTATATGCAGCACAAACTAATGGATGTAATTTTAACGCTCTACCTTCAACTAATGTTGGCTCAAATGCTTGAATGCCAAGTCTGTGTAGCGTAGGCGCTCTGTTTAGCATAACAGGATGTTCTTTTATTACTTCTTCCAAGACATCCCACACTTCTGGTTGAAGTCTTTCAATCATATGTTTAGCATTTTTTATATTATGTGCTAATCCATCTGAAACCAATTTTTTCATAACAAAAGGTTTAAATAATTCAATAGCCATTTCTTTTGGTAAACCACATTGATAAATTTTTAAATATGGCCCAACTACGATAACAGAACGCCCTGAATAGTCTACCCTCTTACCTAGCAAGTTTTGTCTAAAACGACCAGCCTTACCTTTTAACATATCTGAAAGAGATTTAAGAGGTCTATTTCCTGGGCCTGTTACAGGTCTTCCTCTACGGCCATTATCAATTAAAGCGTCTACCGCCTCTTGTAACATACGTTTTTCATTTCTAACAATTATATTTGGTGCACCCAAATCTAACAGTCTTTTCAAACGATTATTTCTATTTATAACACGTCTATACAAATCATTTAAATCTGATGTTGCAAACCTACCTCCGTCAAGTTGTATCATTGGTCTTAAATCTGGTGGTAATACAGGAATTACATCTAAAATCATCCAAGAAGGTTTATTATTAGAAAGTTTGAACGCCTCAATAACTTCCAATCGTTTTATTATTCTAATACGTTTTTGACCTGTTGTTGTTTTTAGCTGAGATTTTAAATCTTGACTTTCTTCCTCAAGATTTAAATCTTCAAGAAGTTTTTTTATCGCCTCTGCACCCATCTCAGCAACAAAAGAACCATATCCATATTGCTCTTCCATTTCTCTATATTCTTTTTCAGTTAAAATTTCTTTGTATGTTAAGGTTGTTTCTTTTGGATCGGTTACTACATAACAAGCAAAATAAAGTATTTTTTCTAAAAGTCTGGGAGAAATATTTAAAATCAATCCCATCCTACTTGGAATTCCTTTAAAATACCAAATATGTGATACTGGAGCAGCAAGCTCAATATGCCCCATTCTATCACGACGTACTTTTGCTTTTGTAACTTCTACTCCACATCTGTCACAAACTACGCCTTTATATCTAATCCTTTTGTACTTTCCACAATGACATTCCCAGTCTTTACTTGGTCCAAATATTTTTTCACAAAACAATCCATCACGCTCTGGTCTTTGAGTTCTATAATTAATCGTTTCTGGTTTTTTTACCTCGCCTCGTGACCACTCACGGATTTTATTAGGTGAAGCTAATCCTATTTTAATACTTTCAAATAAGATTGATTGATCCATATTCATTCTGGCTACAACTCCTTCTGTAAGGCAATCTACAGATTATATTTCTGTATCTCCTTCTAAAAATTCACTCTCTTCATAATCATCATCAGGAAAATCTTCTTCTTCAAAATCCTCTGGGAATTCTTCTTCTTCCTCTTCAAATTCTGTGCTACTCTCTTCATCTAATGTTACTTCATGGTATCCTTCTCCATCAGAATACTCTGTATTTCCAACCATTTCTTCTATATCATCTATATTTACAGCCATTCCTGTGCCGTCTTCAATGGTTTCTCTTATTTCAATTTCTTCATTTTCAGTCATAACTCTAATATCTAAGCCTAATGATTGTAGCTCTTTTAATAAAACTTTAAAAGATTCTGGAATTCCTGGTTCAGGAATATTTTCCCCTTTAACAATTGCTTCATATGTTTTTACACGACCAACAACATCATCTGATTTAATAGTTAAAATTTCTTGTAAAGTATAAGCTGCTCCATATGCTTCAAGAGCCCAAACTTCCATTTCTCCAAATCTTTGCCCACCAAATTGAGCTTTTCCTCCAAGAGGTTGTTGAGTAATTGTAGCATAAGGCCCAGTTGAACGAGCATGCATTTTATCATCAACTAAATGGTGCAGTTTTAAATAGTGCATATATCCCACTGTTACAGGATTGTCAAAAAATTCACCACTTCTACCATCTCTTAAAGGTATAGTCCCTGTTCTATCAAGAGGAACACCTTCCCACTCAGCTCTGTGTTCTAGATTGTTTTCTAAATATTCTAAAGAATCTGGTTTAAGTTTATCTGCCCATTTTTCTTTAAAATCTTCCCACTCGTTGTTAACATAATCATTTGCCATCTCTAGGGTTTGCATTATATCACGCTCATTTGCTCCGTCAAACACAGGTGTTGCAACCTTAAATCCTAGTGCTTTTGCAGCAAGACCTAAATGAACTTCTAAAACTTGCCCAATATTCATACGAGAAGGAACCCCTAATGGATTAAGAACTATATCAAGTGGTCTACCATTTGGTAAAAAAGGCATATCTTCTTCTGGTAGCACTCTAGAGATAACCCCTTTATTTCCATGACGCCCTGCCATTTTGTCTCCAACAGAAATTTTCCTTTTCTGAGCAATATAGCAACGAACCATTCTATTAACTCCTGGAGAAAGTTCATCTCCATTTTCTCTAGTAAATACTTTGATATCAACTATAATTCCAGCCTCACCATGTGGAACACGTAAAGAAGTATCTCTTACTTCCCTAACTTTTTCACCAAATATTGCTCTAAGCAAGCGTTCTTCAGCTGTAAGCTCTGTTTCTCCTTTTGGTGTAACTCTTCCAACCAAAATATCTCCTGCTCTGACTTCAGCTCCAATACGAATAATTCCTCTTTCATCCAAATCTCTTAGTGCATCATCACCAACATTTGGAATATCTCTAGTAATTTCTTCTGGTCCAACTTTTGTGTCCCTAGATTCAACTTCATATTCTTCAATATGAACAGAAGTATAAACATCTTCTCTTACTAATCTTTCACTCAAAAGAATTGCATCCTCAAAGTTGTATCCTTCCCAAGTCATAAATCCAATTAAAGGATTTTGTCCTAGTGCTAATTCTCCATTATCAGTTGATGGCCCATCCGCCAATATTTCTCCAGCTTTAACAAAATCACCTCTTGATACTAATGGACGTTGATTTATACAAGTTCCTTGGTTACTCCTAGTAAATTTTGTTAGTTTATAAGAATCTTTATGACCGCTTTCAGTTTTAACTACTATTTCTTTAGCAGTAACTTTGTCAATAAAACCTTCTTGTTTAGCAATTATCAATACGCCTGAATCCATGGCTGCTTTTGATTCCATTCCAGTTCCAACAATTGGACTATTTGTACGAATTAGAGGAACTGCCTGACGTTGCATGTTTGCGCCCATAAGTGCACGGTTGGCATCATCATTTTCTAAGAAAGGTATCATTGCTGTTGCAACTGATACAATTTGTTTTGAGGAAATATCCATATGATCAATTTGGGTATAATCAAATTCTAAAATATCTTCTTTCCTTCTTGCTGTTACTTTTTTGTTTATAAACTCTCTATTTTCATTCAAAGGTTCAGTAGCTTGACAAATTGTATAGTTTTCTTCTTCGTCGGCTGTAATATATCTAAATTCATCTGTAACTCTCATTACAATTTGACCATCATCATTAACTTCTTTTTTTACAACTCGATATGGTGCTTCTATAAATCCATATTCATTTATACGAGCAAAAGTTGCTAATGAATTTATTAATCCAATGTTTGGTCCCTCTGGTGTTTCAATCGGACACATTCTACCATAATGTGAATAGTGAACGTCACGTACTTCAAATCCCGCACGTTCCCTTGAAAGTCCACCTGGCCCTAAAGCTGATAGCCTTCTTTTATGTGTAAGTTCTGCCAAAGGATTATTTTGATCCATAAACTGTGAAAGCTGAGAGCTACCAAAGAATTCTTTTATAGCAGCTGTAACAGGTCTGATATTAATAAATGTTTGAGGACTTATAGTATCTGTATCTTGTGTTGCCATACGTTCTCTTACAACTCTTTCCATCCTTGAAAGTCCAATTCTAAACTGGTTTTGTAGCAACTCTCCAACAGCACGAATACGACGATTTCCTAAGTGGTCAATATCATCTTTATTTCCCATATTATAACTTAAATGTATATTATAATTGATTGAAGCAAAAATATCTTCCTTAGTGATATGTTTTGGCACAAGATCGTTAATTCTAAGTTTAAGCTGTTCAACTATTTCTTCAGGCTCATCATAATTCTCTATAATCTCCTCAAGTACTGGAAAATAAACACCATCTTTAATTCCTAGTTGTTCTGGTGTTATATTTAAGTTATCAAATTCTAGCACTTTTGTTATGTCTACCATTTTATTGGTAAGTATTTTTATTGGTCGTTCTATGTCTTCAACCCTTACTAATACATAATCCGTTCCAGTATTTTGAATAGCGTTAGCAATTTCAGGAGTAATTTTATCTCCTTCATTAGCTTCAATTTCTCCAGTCACAAGATTTACAACATCTTCTGCTAACTCAAACCCAACTATCCTATTTCTAAGAGCTAATTTTTTATTAAACTTATATCTTCCAACTTTTGCAAGGTCATATCTTCTTGGGTCAAAAAACATATTATTTAAAAGATTTTCTGCACTTTCTACTGTAGGCGGTTCTCCTGGTCTAATTCTTTTATAAATCTCTAAAAGCCCTTCTTCATAATTTTTGGTTCCATCTTTTTCAATCGTTTCTAATATTTTAGGCTCTTCCCCAAACATTTCTATTATTTCTGTATCTGAACCAACTCCCATTGCTCTTAATAAAACAGTAACAGGAACTTTACGTGTTCTATCTACTCTAACAGAAAAAATATCATTTGAATCTGTTTCATACTCTAACCAAGCTCCACGATTTGGAATAACTGTAGCGGAAAATAGCCTCTTTCCCACTTTGTCAAATTCAATGTTGTAATAAATTCCTGGTGACCTTACAAGCTGACTTACTACAACACGTTCCGCTCCATTAATAATAAATGTACCCGTTTCTGTCATAAGAGGAAATTCTCCCATAAATACATCATTATCAATAATTTCTCCAGTTTCTTTATTATGCAATCTTGCTTTCACCTTTAAAGCTGTTGCATAATTGGCATCTTTTTCTCTAGCTTCTTCAACTGTATATTTCGGTTTTGTATCTAAAGAAAAATCCATAAATTCTAATCTTAGTTTCCCATTAAAATCAGTAATAGGAGAAATATCTTGAAACACTTCTTTTAATCCTTCTTCTAAAAACCATTTATAAGAATCTTTTTGAACCTCAATTAAGTTTGGTATTTCAAATATTTCATCGTTCATAGCATAACTCATACGGACTTGTCTACCCGATTGAATTGGACTAATTTTAGATTTTTGCATATGCACGTTCACCCCTTGCAAATTTAGTAAAATACTTTAATAAATTAGATATTAGCTTCTAATTTATGTATTTCAATATAATGAATAAAAAAGATATAAATTTCATCATCCATTATAAAATTTAAGACAAAAAACCAATATTCCTTTAGAGTAATGGAAATATGCCTATTATCAACTACTCCTTCATGTAACAAACTTTTATATAAAGGAGCTTCTTACGTATTTCTTTGACTTATAAGTATTCAGCAAGCTCTACGGGCTGTTTTATCCCTGAATATTTTTTTATTATCCTAATTTAGCTACATTTTTTTACTACTTTTTTAAGGCTAAAAACCACTATCCCTTTAGGATAGCTGCCTATCACTTCGAATAGAAATCCTTCTGATTACTAGCAAAGGTAAGTCCGCTTCGCTAATGTTATAGTAGTTTTTGTATATCAATAGTACTTCTCCTATTATCAGAGTGTTTCCTATTGACCTTAAACTATAGATGATTAATCTTCAATTAATTATCATGTATTCTACTATAATGTAATTCAAGCATTACTATCACTTGGGATAATCAACTTGATTTCTCACTCAAGTCTCCACCCTTTGTGACGTGTGGTAATTGACATCTGAAATACATGACTTAACTTCCTATAACTAATACAACAAAACCTTTAGATAATAAACAATCTTATTTAGTACTGTGTTTAATCTCTAATTGTTTTCGCTAAGACTTTAACTTTCAGCAGTTCCTATAGATTAAATTCAAGATAGTATACACTTGAGCTGTTATTAGATATTTCAAAATTTTCAACTTGCATACAAGATAAAGAAGGTAGAAATACATCTTCTTTGTCTTATATTTAGAACAATACTATATTACATTTACACATTTTTTAATGCTATCAGAAAAACTTATAATCGTCAACCTCTTTTTTTACAAATAGATCTTATAAAAAAAAGTGAGCTACATTTAAAAGTATCTCACTTTTTTAATTTTTTAAAACACTTAAACAAATTATTCATGACAATAAATAAAAAACTAACTGTTTCTTATTTAATTATTTTAAAGTTACTTTTGCTCCAACTGCTTCAAGTTTAGCTTTTATTGCTTCTGCATCATCTTTGCTTAAACCTTCTTTAATAATTTTTGGTGCGCCTTCTGCAACTTCTTTAGCTTCTTTTAATCCAAGTCCTGTTATTTCACGAATAACTTTAATAACTTTGATTTTTTCTGAACCAGTGTCAGTTAATTCAACATCAAATTCAGTTTTTTCTTCAACTGCTGCTGCTGGACCTGCAACCATAACGCCTGCTGCTGCTGAAACCCCAAATTCTGCTTCACATGCTGTTACTAATTCATTTAGTTCTAATATTGTTAATTCTTTTACTGCATCAATTATTTCTTGAATTGATAATTTTGCCATTATAAGCACCTCCGAATGTATTTAAAATTTTAGTTTGTAGTTTCTTTACTATTTGCAATTTCTTTAACAACTCTTGCAAAACTTGAAATTGGTGATTTAAAGCTTCCAAGTAATCTTCCAAGTAATTCTTCTCTTGGAGCGATATTACCAATTGCTTCAATTCCTTTTGAATCATAATAAGTTCCTTCAACAACTCCTGCTTTAAATTCAAGCTTGTCATTATTTTTAGCAGCTTCAGCTAAAACTCTTGGTCCTGCTGTTGCATCATTATAACTTATCGCTATTGCTGTTGGTCCTTCAAGATGTTTTGAAATTTGCTCAAATTCTGTGCCTTTTATTGCAAAATTCAACATTGTATTTTTATATACTTTGTATTCTACTCCAAGTTCACGAAAAGATCTTCTCATTTTGGTATCTTGTTCTACATTAATCCCTCTATAATCAACTAATGCAATTGAAGATGCTCCTTCAAGTTTACTTTTTATTTCGTTAACAATAGTTTGTTTTTCTTCAATTTTTGGCATTTTTACACCTCCTTAAACTTATATGGGCAAGTCCATCTTCCTTATTTACCCATTGTGTTTTACTTAAAATACTCTAGGCTAGAGCGAAAAATAAGATGTTACTTCTCTTCTGTAGCCTTATTATAACTAAATCAGTTGTATTCTTGCCACATAAATAAAAATACCACTTTGCTCTTTCCGCAGGCAAAGTGGCATAATACATCCATCCATTTGAATAGACCTCGGTAGGTTGTATACGTTATGCGAAATTCGCACCTACTGTCTGCGGTACAGTATATTTATATTAAATGCATATTAACATTTTTGTTGTAATTTGTCAAGTTCTCTTACACTAATCTTGCAGGATTTATTTTAATTCCTGGGCCCATTGTAGAAGAAATAGCTACACTTTTCAAATATTGACCTTTTGCAGCAGCTGGTTTTGCTTTTACAATTGCTGACATCAAAGTATTAAAATTTTCTTTTAATTTTTCATCTCCAAAAGATACTTTTCCAATCGGAACATGAATTATATTTGTTTTGTCAAGACGATATTCTATTTTACCAGCTTTAATTTCATTTACTGCTTTTGTTACATCCATTGTAACTGTTCCAGCTTTAGGATTTGGCATTAAGCCTTTTGGTCCAAGCACACGTCCAAGTCGTCCAACAACTCCCATCATATCTGGTGTTGCAACAACAACATCAAAATCAAGCCATCCTTCATTTTGAATTTTTGGGATTAAATCTTCTGCCCCAACAAATTCAGCTCCAGCAGCTTTTGCTTCGTCTGCTTTTACTCCTTTTGCAAATACAAGAACCCTTACACTTTTACCAGTACCATGTGGAAGAACAACCGCTCCTCTCACTTGTTGATCAGCATGACGGCTATCTACACCTAATTTAATATGTGCTTCTATTGTTTCATCAAATCTTGCTGTTGCTGTTTTTCCTACAAGTCCAAAAGCATCTATTATTTCATAAAGATTATTACGGTCAACTTGTTTTGCAGCTTCAATATATTTCTTTCCTCTTTTCATCTCTTTGCCTCCTTGTGGTAATATCGGGGTTTATACCCTCCCACGCATTAAATATGCGATATATTAGTTAATCTTTTATTACTATTCCCATTGAACGAGCTGTTCCACTAATCATACTTATTGCTGTTTCAAGACTGCCTGCATTTAAATCTGGCATTTTTAATTCAGCAATTTTTTGAATTTCTGATTTTGGTAAAGTTGCAACTTTAGTTTTATTTGGTACAGCTGAACCTGAATTAAGGTTAGCAGCTTTTTTTAATAAAACAGCTGCTGGTGGAGTTTTTGTTATGAAAGAAAAGCTTCTATCTTGGTATATTGTTATAACAACTGGGATAATAAGCCCTACTTCTTTTGATGTTCTTTCATTAAACTCTTTTGTAAACTGTACTATATTTACACCATGTTGACCCAATGCTGGTCCAACTGGTGGTGCTGGTGTTGCTTTTCCAGCTGGAATTTGTAATTTAACCATTCCTGTAACTTTTTTTGCCATAATGGCACCTCCTAAATGTGGTATTTGCGGGGAATTCCCTCCCACTCGCATACTTAATATCAACTAATCTTTTACTAAATGACCCTTTTAACTTGATCAACTCTTAGTGTAACTGGGAAATCTCTTCCAAATCCATTAAGTGATACGGTTATTGTTTCTTTATCATCACTGATTTCTCTTACAGTTCCTTCAGATCCAGTAAACGCACCATCTAACAACTCTACCAAATCTCCAATTTCAAAGCTTGGCCTAAGTTGAGATATGTCCATTCCCATTTCTTGAATTTCTTCTAAAGATAAAGGTACAGGCTTAGAATCAGGGCCCACAAAACCTGTAACTCCTCTTGTGTTACGCACTACATACCAAGCATCATCTGTTATTATCATCTTTATCAGCACATATCCAGGGAATGTTTTTCTTTGTACTGTTTTTGCAACTCCATTTTTTTCTTCAACTTCATTTTGCATAAGAACTTTAACATCATGGATTAATTCTTGCATGTTTCGATTTTTAATCGCTTTTTCAATATTCATTTTTACTTTATTTTCATATCCAGAATATGTGTGAACCACATACCATTTTGCTTCTTCCATTCAAAAGTTCCCCCACTAAATTAATTGATGTATTAGAGATATTCCTTGGTTAAAAACAAGGTCCATTCCCACTAAAATAACAGCTACCAGTACACACATTGAAACAACTGCTCCTGTTTTAGAAACCAGCTCTTCCTTGCTTGGCCAAATTATTCTTTTGCTTTCTGCTACAAAGTCTCTAAAAAATTCGCCCATCTTTTAACCTCCCTAGATATTTTCCCACATAAACTATTTTTTAGTTTCTTTATGTGGTGCATGTGTTCTACAAAATTTACAATATTTTTTAGTCTCCATACGATCTGGATGTGCTTTTTTATCCTTAGTAGTAGTATAATTCCTACGTTTACATTCTTCACAAGCTAGTGTAATTTGTACTCTCACTTTACAACACCTTCTTTCGTTATTTACACATAAAATTTTACATAAAAAAAGACCTGTCTAGGTATGTCAATACTATATCATACACTAAAACAAGTCGTCAAGTTTTTTTCCTCTAAATTACTAACTCAAAATATTAGTAATTAATACAATTTGCAAATGAGTACTATACAGAACCGCTGCTAATACTATTATAAAACTTTGTAAATATAACCAGTTGTTCTAGTTAAATATTTTACTACTAAGCCTAAACGTATCTTCATTTAATGACGGTAGAAACTTACAACCTCCACTTGGAGCGTCACCCAAAACCCTGAATATTATTCATTATAAAAGAAGAAGATAATTAGTCGCCTTTAGTCTTCTTTTAATTCAATTAACTAGCACAACAGGTTAAGCTCCATTTTTACTAAATTTTTTATATGCTGTTATTGCAGAATTTACATTTTTTATAACCTTTGTTGGTCCCAATAATTCCCTGGATTTTGTTTGCATTATCATAACATTAGTTTTTTCTAAGTTTACAATTTCTTCTTTTAAATTTAAAATCTCTTGTATGTTTTTTTGCAAAACTAAAATAACCTTATTTTCAATATTTCCTTTTCTAACTTCAAAATATAATTCTTCAAACTTGTTTTCTTTCTCTTCCATCCCAATTGTCAATTCTTCTTTATATCTATTCATCTCTTCAAGTAAACTTACTTTGTTGTTCTCTTCTTCATTACTTAAAAGCACTTGACGTTGATTTAAAGTAATATTTTGAATTTGAACTAATTTACCTGCCACATCTTTTGAAAGCTGTATTAAATCATCAATTTCTTTTATCAAAGAAAATCTCCTCCTAAACTTCTAAGATGTTATTATCTGTTTCATTTAAATCCTTCATTATATAGTACATATTTATTAATTCTTCTGCCCTATTCTTCCAAGTATGTTTCTCACTTACCAATTTATATGCATTTTCAATTATA
>LJHD01000245.1 GCA_001983475.1 Candidatus Epulonipiscium fishelsonii
CTCCTTTTCATTTTTGTTTATCTCATATTTGAGATTTTACGTTGCAACCTACGTAATTTGATAATGCTTGATTTATATAATGCTCTTCATAATAATTTAATTCTAAATAATAGTAAACATAGTTCTAGTTGTTAACCTTTTTTTAGCTCCAATAATAAATGTTCTATCACAAATAAAGAATTTAAATTTTTTTCTATATCTAATTTTGATTTTTGTATTATATTTAAATTTATACTAATTTTATTATACGTATATTGATCTGACATGATTCTTAAGTACATTTCTTCATCTTGAAAGTATAATTGCGGACTTTTAATACTTTTTATCATAGCTAAATCTCTATACCATAAAAACCAAAAATTAAGTATATCACCAATATTGTCTTTATATTTTAATATGTTATTAATTAGTGTATACATTTCTATTATATCACAATATTGCAGAGTTTTCAGAAATTTTATACTTTCTGTTCTCTTCTCTAAAAATGTTTCATCTTCCAAAAGATTTTTTAAAATTCCAATACTGCCATTAGAAAACTGTATATATGTGCTTAGGGCTTTATTGCTTAAATTTTTATTTTTTAGATATTCCATAATTTCATCTTGCGAAAGATTTTTAAATCTTATATGAATGCATCTTGATTTTATAGTTGATAAAAGCTTATCTATATTATCTGTAATTAAAATAATTGTTATATAATTTGGAGGGTCTTCAAGAGTTTTTAATAAGGTATTTTGGCTTTGAGAGTTCAAAGCATGAGCATCATTTACAACAATAACTTTATGGTTACTTTGGTAAGGTTTAGTATTAACTTCCTTTATTATCTTATCTCGTATTGTATTTACTTTTATTATATTTGTATCTTTATTGATTACAATAAAATCAGGGTTTGTACCAGCATTTATTTGATGGCAAGAATTACATTCTCCACAAGGAGCATTTTTTTTATTTAAACAAAGTAACATTTTGCTAATTTCTATGGACATTAATTTTCTCCCAACTCCTATTTGTCCTTCAAAAATGTAACTATGAGCTAATTTATCATAAAGAATTACTTTTTTAAAGTAATTCTTTACTAAAGTTTGTCCTATTATATTTTTCATATGTGTTCATCTTTCTAACTTTTTTAATCTAATTATTCTAAGTCAACTACTTTTTCAGTTTCTAAATTTAAGAGCTATGACTGTTATAAATTCCAAGATCATTTGCTAAATCTTTTATAGCTGCTTCTAAAAGAATATTTAAGGCATATAAATACTTTCTTCTTTCTTCATCTATATCTTTTTCTAAAAGTTGTTTAATTTTATCTTGTTTTATCAGTGCTTCTTCATAGTAGCATCTTTTTAATTCTATTAAATTTCTCTTGTCAAATTTACCTAATGCAATACCTGTACCAATTGAAGCTAAAGCTACAGCTGGAAATGCAAGAACACCTATTCCAGCAAGCATTCCACCACCAACT
>LJHD01000246.1 GCA_001983475.1 Candidatus Epulonipiscium fishelsonii
AAAAACAATGCTCCTAAATTTGGAAAAGGCGTAGTTTTTCTACGTTATACTGGTCGAGCTGGAAAAGCTGGTTCAAATGAAGCAAATGCTGAATATGTTGCGCAACTTAGAAAAATTATGGAAGATAATAAAATAGCTTGGCAAACTGGAGAACTAGGAAGAATTGACCTTGGTGGTGGTGGTACAATAGCTTATATTCTCGCAGATTATGGAATGGACGTTATTGATTGTGGAATTCCTGTTCATAGCATGCATGCTCCTTGGGAAATTTCAAGTAAAATAGATATTTTTGAAATGCATAAAGCATATATAGCATTTTTAATTAATGCATAATAAATTTAGTTTAAAGGGAGAAAAATTATGATTAAAATTACAATGGAAGATGGCAGTATAATGAGAGCTGAGCTTTATCCTGAAGTAGCACCTATTACTGTTAAAAATTTTCTTGAATTAGTAAATAAAGGGTTTTATAATGGGCTTACTTTTCATAGAGTTATAAAAGGGTTTATGATTCAAGGTGGTTGCCCAGAAGGAACTGGTATGGGTGGACCAGGCCATGAAATAATTGGTGAATTTAGTTCTAATAATATAGAAAATAACATTAAGCATACGAAAGGGATATTGTCGATGGCTCGTTCGCAAAATCCAAATTCAGCTGGTTCCCAATTTTTTATAATTCATGAAGATGCATCTCATTTGGATGGAAATTATGCTGCATTTGGTAAAGTTATTGAAGGATTGGATGTAGTTGATAAAATTGCAAACTCTAAAACAGATTGGTCTGATAAACCAAAAAAACCAGTTATTATAATATCAATTATCGAGGAATAATTATCGAGGTGAAAATATGAATGTGTTTGATTTGCATTGTGATACCGCAAGTCTTATTTTTGAACAAAAGCAATTTCTTAATAAAAATACATTTCATGTTGACTTAGAAAAAATGCAAAAAGCAAATTATTGTGGACAATGGTTTGCTTTTTTTGTAAATTTAGGGTTACATGAAAAAAATATAAGTCCCTTAGAAAAATTTAATTTGATGTATGATTATTTTATTAATCAAATAAATCAGAATAAAGATACTATTGAAATAGTCTCTTCAGCTAAACAATATTTGGAATTAAAAAATAAAAATAAAATTTCAGCTTTTTTATCTCTTGAAGAAGGAGAAATTGTTAAAGACGGATTACATATTATTGATGAAATAGAACAAAAGGGTGTAACACTTATGACTTTGACATGGAATGTAAAAAATAGTTTAGGTTATCCTCATTCGGAAAATAAAGGTCTTAATAAATATGGAAAAGAAGTTGTAAATTATTTAAATATAAAAAATATATTATTAGATGTATCTCATTTATCTGATCAAGGAACTTTAGAAGTTTTAGATATTTCAAAAAAGCCAGTAATAGCTTCCCATTCCAATGCTAAGGCTGTTTATAATACATCAAGAAATTTAAATAATGATCTTATTAGGAAAATTGCTATTTCTGGAGGAGTAATTGGAATTAATTTTTACAGTTATTTTTTAAATTTATCTGATAATAGTAATATTAATGATATTTTAAAGATGATAAATTATGTATATAAGATAGGAGGAAGTGAGGTTGTTGCTCTAGGAACAGATTTTGACGGAATAAATTGTAATTTAGAAGTATCAAATTGTGGAGAAATGGAAAAACTTATAAATACATTAAGTAAATTATATCCAATTAAGTTAGTGGAAAAATTTATGTATAAAAATGTAGAAAGAATAATTTTAGAAAATTTTTAATTGAAATATTTTTAGATGTTTCAAAAAAGAGAGGTTTAATTATGGAAGAAAAAAAAGGTTGTAAATGTTTAGATAGTAATAGTTGCGGAGGAAATCATAGTCATGATGAAGAGCATGAATGTAAATGTGGAGGAAATTGTGAATGTTCTCATGATGAAGATATAATTTTTGTAACTTTTGAAGATGAAGATAAAGAAGTTGCATGTGATGTTATTGGAGTTTTTGAGGTTGAAAAAAAGGATTATATTGCTATAGTTCCTCAAGACGAAGAATTTGCAGATGAAGTTTTAATTTACCGTTATTCTGAAACAGATGAAAGCATGGAACTTACTGAAATTGAAACAGATGAAGAATTTGAAAAAGTAGAAAATGTTTTTGAAGCATTATTTTTTGAAGCAGAATAATTTTAATATTATTTAATGTAAATTTCTATATATTTTAAATATAATAGATTTTTATCTTTTAAATTATTTTATTTATAAACTTTCTTATTTATATAATAAGAAAGTTTAATTTTTATAAAAATTACCAATACTTTACTAAGGAGGAAATCATATGAGGAAAATTATTATTATTTTTGGTTCTATTTGTGTTTTAGTACTTAGTATTGTATTGTTAAAAGAAAATGTTGCAGTATATACAATTTTCGAAGAAGATATTTTACCTACTGCTACAATTTATTTTGAAACTGGTGAAGAAATTACAATTTTATTATATCCAGATGAGGCTCCAAATACAGTAAATAATTTTATTCATTTGGCTGAACAAAACTTTTATAATTACACATATATTAACAAAATTGTTCCAGGATATTTTATTCAAGGAGGAGATCCAATTGGTAATGGATATGGATTTCCAGGATATTTTATTAAGAGTGAATGTAAATATAATGGTGTAAATAACAATATAAGTTTAACAAAAGGCGTTATAGCTATGGCGCGTGGTTCAACATTTAATACCGAAGGCTCTCAGTTTTTTATATTAACAGAAGATTCAAAGCAGCTAAATGGACAATTTAGTGCATTTGGTAAAGTTATTTCAGGAATGGATGTAATTGATACAATGGAAACAGTTGAATTAGATAATAAATATGGACCAAGGCAAACTATAAAGATAAGAGAAATAATTATAGATACTAAAGGATATCCTTATCCTGAACCTATAGTTATTAGTACTTCATAACATAGAGTTACTGGTTTTTTTCTATTAATTTGAATAAATTAAATGAAAGTGAGAAAATTTATTTTTTTAACATATGAACAGCAATTTATCTACTAATCAAAAGTGTTAGCAACAGTTATTAATAAATGTAAAATAGATAAAAATATTTTGGGAAATACGTTTTAATACTCTTGTTTTAGGCTATATTTAGATATAGCTTAAATAATGAAAAGTATTCCATAATGCATATGCAAATGGGATATGCAGCGTAGGGTTGCACCCAATTAGAGCAGTTATTTTGTATCAACTTCTTAAAACATAAGTAATGAAATAACAAAAAAATATGTATAAAGTCAAGAAAATAGATATACATAAAAAATAATATTTAATTATGTATATTCAATATATAACATAAAGTTTAATTAATAAAAGAATTAAAGGCAAATAATTATTAAACTATTGTAAAAGTAAATGAAAAAATATATTCTATTTTTATTACTGGCAAAAAATGCCTAAAAAATAATTAATATATATTTTTAGGCATATAAAAAAGTTATATAATACTTAAATTGAAAAATTTAGTTGACAAAAATCATAAATATATTTTATAGTATATTCAATAATAAAAAATGTAGGTGATAAAAGTGAAAAAAAATTCATATGGAAATCAAAGTATTTCATCTTTAAAAGGAGCAGATCGAGTTAGACTACGTCCTTCTGTTATTTTTGGTTCAGATGGTATTCTAGGTTGTCAGCATTCTGTTTTTGAAATACTTTCAAATTCTATAGATGAAGCAAAAGAAGGTTATGGAAAAATAATTAAAGTTGTACTTCATAAAGATTACTCAATAACTATTGAAGATAAAGGTAGAGGTATACCTCTTGATTATAATGAAAAAGAACAAAGATATAATTGGGATTTAATTTTTTGTGAACTATATGCTGGTGGTAGTGCGACTTGTTGCTAAACAAAATCCTAGTGCAGATTAGGAATACAAAACTAGCCTAGTTAGCTGATTAAGTTCAGAAACTAGAACTGTTATTTCGATTGGTAGAATGATAGGGTAACGCCTTGAAATGCCAGCCCAAATACGACTAGCGTTTTGCTAAGTAAATGGCAGAGGGTTAGAAGCTCGTTATAAAGCCTTAGAAAGCATCCTAGCAGAGAGGGTAATGACCGTAACAAACGGTGGTGTGACACATTACTGAGCTGTGGAAAACCGAACCAGAGGTGGTCGTGTGCTATATGGCGAAGGGTCTATAAAATATCTATGGTTAGGATATTCTGAATAAGAACTGACGAAGTTGGGAATGTACGGGTCTAGACCGCAATTATCCAGAAATGGATATGACACAAATTGTGTGGTAAGTGTGGATGAGTAAAAGTTTCCGCTATGAAAATCCATATAGTGTTACAGGCACTATCAAACTTACAGGCTTATACCAGCAACCTAAGGATATATGCAAAGATAGGAATAATGGAACAAGGGAAGCTTAGGATATGGAGGTTTTACTGCCAATGAAGTATTGATAAGGAAAGGTCAAAAATAAACTATAACTTATCTTAACCTAAGTGAAAGTAGTGGCACGAGCGTTGAAGTTCTTGTAATGAGAATGGAGCAACAGCCACGAGACAAGAATTTATACAAGAATATATTTCTAAATAATTTCGAGGTTCTTGGTGAGACTAACAGATGTGAAACCTCTAAAATGGGAATTAGCAGACTTGGAGTAAAACATCTCAAAGTTAATACTATGGAGTGTCATCACAAAACACCAAAAAGTAAATGTGGAACGGATGAATACAAAAATCTAGTGTGGTTATGTGAAAAAGTGCATGAACTAATACGCACTACATTACTCGATACCATAGAGAAATACTTACTAGAGTTAGACTGGATGCAAAAGGTTTAAAACATGTCAATTCTTTGAGGAAGTTAGTAGGAAATTTAGAGATATAATCGAAATATAAATTCTGTTGGAACGCCGTGTGAGTTCGAAAGTCTCATGCACGGTGTAGAGTGGGGGAAAACTCGGAGATAACATCAAAGAGTTACCTATCACTATAATATAATAATAATAATGGTGAAAATTACGAGTTTAGCTTGGGACTTAATGGGTTAGGTGCTTGTGCAACTCAATATAGTTCAGAATATATGAATGTAGTTGTACATACAAATGGATATTGTTATGAATTACATTTTGAAGAAGGCCAAAATAAAGGCGGTTTAAAAAAATATAAAAAAGACTATAATCATAGTGGTACATTAATCCATTGGAAACCTGATAAAAAAGTTTTTACTGAGATTAAAATTCCAAGTGAATTTTTTCATAATATGCTTAAAAGGCAAGCTGTAGTAAACAAAGGAATAGAATTTATCTTTGAAGATGAGATAAAAGAAGAAATTACTCATTATTTTTATCCTGAAGGGATTAAAGGATATGTTGAAGAAGTAGCAGATAATACTCAATTTACTAATATTATCTATTTTGAGCAAGAGGCTCAAGGAAGAGATAGTGTGGACAGACCTGAATACAAACTAAAATTTGAAATAGCATTTACTTTTTGTAATAATAATAATTTATTAGAATATTATCACAATTCAAGTTTTCTAGAATATGGAGGGTCTCCTGACAAAGCCATAAAAAATGCTTTTGTCTATGTAATTGATAATCTCATAAAAAATAGTAACTTATATACAAAAGGCGAAAAAAAAATTACTTTTATAGATATACAAGATAGTTTAATACTAGTAATAAATTCTTTTTCTACCATTACTAGTTATGAAAATCAAACAAAAAAATCTATTAATAATAAATTTATACAAGATGCTATACAAGATGCATTTAAAAATCTTTTTCAAATTTATCTTATAGAAAATAGAGATGATTCTCAAAGAATTCTTAAACAAGTTTTAGTTAATAAACGAAGCCGTGAAAAAGCTGAAAAAACCCGTATTTATGCTAAAAAACAATTAAGTGGCACTATTGATATTTCTAATCGTGTAAAAAAATTTGTTGATTGCAGAAGCAAAAATAAAGATTTAAGAGAACTTTATATTGTAGAAGGGGATTCGGCATTAGGTTCTTGTAAATTAGGTCGAAATGCTGAATTTCAAGGAATAATGCCTATACGTGGTAAAATACTAAATTGTCTTAAATCTGATTATGATAAAATATTTAAAAGTGAAGTTATAATGGATTTATTAAAAGTATTAGGATGTGGAGTAGAAATAAATTCAAAGCATACAAAAGATTTAAATACTTTTAATATGAATAATTTAAGATGGAATAAGATTATTATTTGTACTGATGCAGATGTAGACGGGTATCAAATTCGTACATTAATATTAACAATGTTATATAGACTTGTTCCTACTCTTATAAATGAAGGAAAAGTTTATATTGCTGAAACACCATTATTTGAAATAAATACAAAACATAAGACTTATTTTGCTTATTCAGATCAGGAGAAAAATAATACTATAAATAAACTAAAATCTAATTATACTTTACAACGTTCAAAGGGGTTAGGTGAAAATGATCCTGATATGATGTGGCATACAACTATGAATCCTGATACAAGACGTTTAATTCAAGTATTACCAGAAAATCATACTAAAACTAAGGATACATTTGAATTATTATTGGGCGATAATTTACAAGGTAGAAAAAATTTTATTAAGGAATATGGCGAAAAATATTTTGAATTAGTAGATATGAGTTAACCAATATAAGGAGAATATTAAAATGATTAAACAAAATATTTCAGAAACCTTAGAGACAAATTATATGCCATATGCTATGAGCGTTATAGTGTCCAGAGCATTACCTGAAATTGATGGATTTAAACCATCTCATAGAAAATTGCTGTATACTATGTATAAAATGGGTTTATTACACTCTGTTAAAACTAAATCAGCAAATATCGTCGGACAAACTATGAAATTAAATCCTCATGGAGATATCCCTATATATGAAACCATGGTAAGATTAACAGCAGGATACAATGCGTTAAATACTCCTTTTATTGATTCAAAAGGAAATTTTGGTAAAGTATATTCTAGAGATATGGCATATGCTGCTTCAAGATATACAGAAGCTAAATTAAGTAAAATTTCTCAAGAATTGTTTAGAGATATAGAAGAAAATAGTGTAAATTTTGTAGATAATTATGATGGAAAAATGAAAGAACCTATATTATTGCCAGTAACTTTTCCTTCTATTTTAGTTAATTCAAATCAAGGAATTGCGGTTGGAATGGCTTGTAATATTTGTGGGTTTAATTTAGAAGAAGTATGTAAAGCTACAATTGCCTATTTATATAATCCAAATATTAATATTAATGATTATATAACAGCTCCTGATTTTCCAACTGGTGGTGTATTATTATATAATGCTGAAGAATTAAATAGGATTTTAGATACAGGCCGAGGTTCATTTAAACTTAGAGCTTTATATGAAAAAAAGGAAAATTGTATAGAAATAACTGAAATTCCTTATACTACTACAATAGAAGCTATTATAGATAAAATTGAAGATCTTATAAAATCTGGAAAAATTAGAGAAATAAATGATGTAAGAGATGAAACTGATTTAAATGGTTTAAAAATAACAATTGATATAAAAAGAGGAATTGATGCTGAATTATTAATGCAAAAACTTTTTAAAATGACACAATTGCAAGATACTTGTAATTGCAATTTTAATATATTAATTAATGGAAATCCTGAAGTAATCGGCGTAAAAAGAATTATTGAAGAATGGTATAAATTTAGAAAAAAATGTATAATAAAAAAATGTTATTTTAACATTGAAAAAATGAATAATAAATGTCATTTATTAGAAGGTCTTCAATTAATACTACAAGATTTAGATAAAGCAATTAATATAATTCGCAATGCTAAAGATGATAAAGCAGTAGTGCCCACTTTAATGAAAGTTTTTTCTTTAACTAAAGATCAAGCTGAATATGTTTCAGAAATAAAATTGCGTCATTTAAATAAACAACACATATTAAATGTATTAAAAGATTTAAAAAATTTAGCTCTAGAAATAAAAAAATTAGAAGATATAATAAATAATGAAAAAAAATTAAAGCAAATTATAAAGTCAGAGCTACAAAATATTTGTAAATCAAATCCTTTAAGTCGTAAAACGAAATTATTAACCATAAATGAAGAAGAAAACCACATTATAGAAGATTATAAATTAAAAATTTTTATTACAAATTCAAGTTATTTGAAAAAAATACCACTAGTGTCATTAAGAAACAGTGGAGACCAACGTTTAAAAGAACAGGACTTTATAATTCAAGAATTTGAAACAACTAATAAATCTGAATTATTAATTTTTACAAATCAAGCTAAAGTTTATAAATTAAAAACTAATGAAATTGAAGACTGCAAAGTAAGTCAATTAGGGAGCTATTTACCAAATATATTAGATTTGGATAATGATGAACTTATAATGTATGTTTGTTCCACTTATTCATATACTGAAACTATAATTGTTATATTTGAGGATGGAAAGATATCCAAAATTCCTTTAAGTTTATATCAAACCAAAACTAATAGAAAAAAACTTGTTAATGCTTATTATCCGAAGTCTAAATGTATAAGCATTAGTCTAGCAAATGAAAATGAAATTATAAAACTTGTTAAATCAAATCAAGATATTAAAATTTGTAAAATTAATGAAATTCCTGCTAAAATAAAACGAGATGCTGTTGGGGATAAAATATTTTCAAATAAAAAACCTATTTTAAAATTTGAAATTTATTGAGGAGAAAATATATGGAAAAATTACTTGGAAGAATAAATGAATTAGCTAATAAGAAAAAAGTTCAAGGACTTACTTCTGAAGAACAAGAAGAACAAGATAATCTTAGACAAGAATATCTTAAAATATTTAAAAATAATTTTAAAAATCAATTAGAAAATACAAAAATTCAAACTCCTGATGGGAAATTGCATCCTTTAAAATACTCAGGTGCCAAATGATAGCTTATTTAATTGGAAATATTAAAGATAAATATGAAGATTTTGTGATATTAGAAACAAACGGAATAGGGTATGAAATTTTCATACCCTTTCCATTTGATGAAAATTATATTAAGATTTATATTTTTGAACATATAAAAGAAGATTGCTATGATTTATATGGATTTTTAACTTTTAAAGATAAAGAAATTTTTAAGAAGCTTATTTCTATAAATGGAGTTGGTCCGAGAACTGCTTGTCAAATGATTAAAACTTACGGTATTGACCAATTAATTAATTATATAATTTTAGAAGATACTAAGTCATTAAGTCAAATTATTGGAATAGGTCCAAAAATATCTAAACGTATAGTATTAGAATTAAAAGATATATTTTTAAAGAAATATTCGCAAAATATTTATTCAACTTATAAATATGATGCTGTTCTTGCATTAATGGCACTTGGATATTCAAAACTAGATTCACAAAATAGTGTTAATAATATTTTTTTACCAAATGACACTACAGAAGATATAATAAAAAAAGCATTACAAATTTTAGCACAAAAGGTATAATCTATGAAAAAAAGAATTGTATCAACAGATATTCAAACAGAAGACAACGAAATTGAATCTACAATAAGACCTATAAATTTAGCAGACTACATAGGGCAGACAGAAGCAAAAGAAACTTTAAAAATTTTTATTGAAGCAGCGATTAAAAGACAAGAAACTCTTGACCATGTACTTTTATATGGCCCTCCTGGATTAGGAAAAACTACCTTAGCTGGAGTTATTGCTCACGAAATGAAAGTAAACTTTAAAGTAACATCAGGGCCTGCTATTGAAAAGCCAGGTGATATTGTAGGAATACTAAATACTTTACAAAATGGTGATATATTATTTATAGATGAAATTCATCGTATACCAAGATATATAGAAGAAATTTTATATACAGCAATGGAAGATTATGCAATAGATATAATGGTGGGAAAAGGTCCATCTGTAAGACCAATACGAATTAATTTGCCTAAATTTACATTGATTGGAGCCACAACACGTGCAGGAATGTTAAGTGCACCTTTAAGAGATAGGTTTGGAATTATTCAAAGATTGGAAATATATTCACTGGAAGAGTTAGCTCAAATTATAACAAGAACAGGAAATATTTTAAGTACAAAAGTAGAAGTAGAAGCTGGTTTAGCAATTGCACAATGTTCAAGAGGTATACCAAGATTAGCAAATAGATTTTTAAAAAGAGTTCGTGATATTATTTATGTAAAATATAATACAAATATAATTAGTTTAGAAAATGCAGTTTTTTCATTAAATTTATTAAATTTAGATCAAAATGGATTGGATCCTTTGGATAGGAAAATATTAAATACTATTGCTAATTTTTTTGGAGGTGGTCCAGTAGGACTAGATACTTTAGCAGCTATTTTATCCGAAGAACGTGAAACACTGGAAGATGTATACGAACCTTATTTATTACAAAAAGGATTAATTATGAGAACTTCAAGAGGTAGAGTTTTAACCAAAGAAGCATATCGTATTTTAGGAATTGATAAATAGTGGCTGTAGTATTCATTTCGTTATTCTAAACTATAACCTATAAAAATTAACTAAAACGAGGTGATGACTTATGAGCAAAAATAAAGTTGATGTAATCATTGGAGATCAAGTCTATACTATACAAGGCGATGAACCTAGTGAACATATTGAAAGAGTAGCTTCTATTGTAAATAATCAAATAAAGGAAATTGAGCAAAGTGAAAAGGGTAAATATATAGACTCTTCTCAATCTGCTATACTTGTAGCTATAAATATTGCCAATGATTATTTAAAAGTTAAAATGGAACTTGAAAAATATAACGAAGAAAATAAAGCTTTATTAAAACAGATAGAAGAATTATAAAGAATTAAAATAACTCCTTGATATATTGAGGAGTTATTTTATCTGAATTTATTATGCATAAAGTAAAAAAATATAAACTGATTATAATTATAGGAAGTAGGAAAGATTTTGAAAAAACCAGAATTACTTGCTCCAGTAGGAAAAGTAGAAAATGCATATGCGGCTGTAGAAAATGGAGCAGATGCAATTTATTTAGGAGGAAAATTATTTAATGCAAGACAAGCTGCTGATAATTTTTTTGAAAGTGAATTATTAGATATTATAAATTATTGTAAATTACGTGGAATAAAAGTATATATAACAGTCAATACTTTAATAAAAGACAGTGAAATGAATGATCTTTTTGAATATTTAAAATTTCTTGAGCATTTAAAAGTAAATGCTATAATTGTTCAAGACTTATCGATTGTTTCACTTATAAAAAAATATAATTTAAATCTTGAGTATCATGCTAGTACACAACTCAGTACACATAGTGTTCAAGATGCCCAATTTTTAAAATCTATAGGATTTAGTAGAATAGTTCTAGCAAGAGAACTTTCCATTGAAGAAATAACTGAAATTAGAACTAATGTAGACATAGAAATAGAAACATTTATTCATGGTGCTTTATGTTATTCGTATTCGGGACAATGTTTAATGAGTAGTTTCATTGGAGGACGTAGTGGCAACAGAGGGAGATGTGCTCAACCATGTAGAATGAAATATGATTTGTATCAAAATGACAATAAGATTATAAATAATCTATATATTTTAAGTATGAAAGATATTTGCAGTCTAAAAACTTTACCAGAACTTAAATATATAGATTGCTTTAAAATTGAAGGGCGTATGAAATCACCTGAATACGTGGCTTCTGTTGTAAATACTTATAGAAATTATATTGATAAAATCTATGACGAAAATTATTTCATTCAAAAAGAAGATGTTGAAAATTTGCAAAGCATCTTTAATAGAGGTGGTTTCTCTGAAAAATATTCTAAATCTTTTTCTATGATAACTCCAAAAATCCCAAAAAATGTGGGATTAAGAATTGGTAAAGTTGTAAACTACAATGTTAAAACTAAACAATGTACTATATTTTTATTAAAAGATTTACATCCAGGAGATGGAATAGAAATTATTGGAAATAAAAATCAAATAGGTACAGGAATTTCTAAATATTTTCCTTCTAATTCAAATGCTATAATATATTTAAACGAATCAATAAATGCTGGAAGTGAAGTATATTTATCCAAAAACCACACTTTGTTAAAAGAATTGAAAAAAAGTTATCAAAAGTTAAATAGAAAATTAAATATTAGCGCTAAAATAGAAGGAAAAATAGGATTTCCAATAAAATATATTTTGCAGTATCAAAATATTCAAATTATTAAAGAAGGAGAAATTTTACAAGCTGCTTTAAATCAACCTATTTTACCTGAGAAAGTTTCTGCTCAATTACAAAAAATGGGATCTACTTCCTTTAATATTGTTGATTTTACAATGACATGGGATAATAATAGTTATGTTGATATAAGTTGCTTAAATCAATTACGAAGATCTGCTTGTTCAGAATTAGAATATACAATTTTAGAGCTAAGTGAAAGAAATATCAAACAATACAATTCATTACAAATATCAAAGTTAACTTCAAAACCGACTTTTTCCGTGATGTTTCAAACTATTGAACAATTAGAAGTAATATTAAAGTATAAACAAATTAAAAAATTATATTTTGAATTTAATTATAATTTTGAGTTATTATCACAATTAAATATTCTGTGCAAAGATAGAGAGTTATATATTGTTTTACCTTATATATCACGAAATAAAATTTGGAAACTAATTCAAGAGAAATTATTACACTATCGAATATTTGGATTATTATGCAGAAATATAGGTCAAGCTAACTGGGGACTAAAAAATAATTTTAAATGTGATTTAGATTATAATTTAAATGTTATGAATTCGGAATGCTTAAATTTTTGGTATAATTTAGGCATAAATGAAGTTACTATTTCAGAAGAATTAAGTTGTAAAGAATGTAATGAGCTTAAATTACCTTATCAAAAAATTATTTATGGATATTTACCTGTTATGACTACAGAACAATGTTTATTAAAACATTATAATTTGTGCAAAAATAATAACAAAAAAGATCTATATTTTATTAAGGATAGAAAAAATATAAATTGGAATATAAAAACAGACTGTATTTCATGTAACATGCAAATTTTATCTTCATTTCCTATTTATGTAGATTATAAGTTATGTACAAATTCTAATTCGTTCAGAATCAATTTTATGAAAGAAAATTTCGAAGAAGTACAAGAGATATTAGATGAAATATTAAATAAAAATAATATAGAAACATCCAAAGAATTTTTTAAATCTATAGACTAAAAAGGAGTATTATGTTAATTAGATATTTTATAACAATATTTGTTATAATTGTTATGTTTATAATTACAAGTTTTATGTTTAATATAAAACTACCTAGTATAAGACTTAGAATAAAATGGTTAAATATTTTTATGATACTTATTTATGCAGTAAATATGATGATTTTAATTCTAGATAAACAATATTTATTGATTATACCATTAATTATAGGAATAGGACTTATTAATTTTGCAATAAAATATTTATCCAATACAAAAAATTATATTTTATGGTATACAATAATATTTTTATTATTAATAAGTCAAATTATTTTAATGCGATTAGATTTTTACTTAGCATTTAAACAATTATTTTTTATAATTTTAGGTATTTTTTTAAGATTTATTTTGCTTTATACAAAATTTATATGGTTGAATTCAAAAAATGAAACTTTATCAATTGTAATATTATCAATTTTAATTTGTTCACCATTTATATTTGGTGTAACTAAAAATGGCGCTAATAATTGGGTCAGCATAAATAATATAAGTTTTCAACCTTCAGAATTTGTAAAAATTATTTATATTTATTTAATCGCATTATATTTTGCAAAAAGTGATTTAATTAAGCCATTTATTCTAACAGCTTTTGTTATAGGAACATTATTTATTCAACGTGATTTAGGAAGTGCATTTTTATATATAGGAGTTTTCTTAATAATGATATATGTTTTAACGCAAAACATAAGATGGGTATTAATTGGCCTGGGATGTGGAAGTGTTCTTGGAATTTTTTCAACTTTTTTGTTCTCTCATGTTAAGTCAAGAATTATAGCTTGGCTTAATCCATGGAGCGATGTAGATGGAATGGGATATCAATTAACGCAAGGAATGTTTGCTATGGGAACATGGGGAGTATTTGGAAGTGGATTAAATAATGGTATTCCAACAAAAGTTCCATATGTAACTACAGATTATATATTTGTAGCAATTGTAGAAGAGTTAGGATTAATTGTATCTATAGCGGTAATTTTAAGTTATTTAATATTAGGAATAGTTGGTATAAATATATCAATACAACAAAAAGAATATTTTTCCAAATATTTAACCTTGGGTTGTACTAGTATTATTGTAATTCAAAGTTTTGTTATTCTAGCAGGAATTTTACAAATAATACCCTTAACAGGGATAACTTTACCATTTGTTAGTTATGGAGGTTCATCATTAATTAGCATGTTTATCATGATCAGTATTTTAGAAATAATTGATAACGATATTAATGAAGCAAATTCAATAGAAATGTTTAAGGAAATGTTATGGAAGATAAAAATTTTAAAAAAATTCAAATAGGTTTTTTAATTTTAATGCTAATTTTAATAATAAAATTAACATATATAAATATTAACCAAGAAGAAAAGTTAAGTTCTCATAAAAATAATCCTAGACTAGTATTGCTTGAAGAACAAATTTTACGTGGAACATTTTACGACAGCAACGGAATAATGCTAACAAGTGAAAGTTCAGATAATAGATATATTTACAATGATCGATATAGTCATTCTATAGGATATAATTCTCAAGGAAAATCTAATTTGGAAAAAGCATTAAATTATCATCTTATAAAACCAACCATTACATTTGAACAAGTTATGGCTAACTTTTTTAAGAATGATCAATTTAAAGGAAGAGATATTCATATAACTTTGGACAATAGATTACAAAAGATAAGTCAACAAGCTTTAGAAAATTATACTGGAGCTATAGTAGGAATTGAGCCCTCTACAGGTCAAATAAAATTTATGTATTCATCACCTAGCTTTGATTCAAATACCGTTAAACAAAATTGGTCCAGTCTAATTAATGACACACAAAATAGTCCTTTAATTAATAGAGCAACTCAAGGTTTATATCCTCCAGGGTCAATATTTAAAATAATACCAACTATTGCCATGTTTAAATATTATAATAACAATTGGGAAAATATTACGTTTGATTGCAAAGGATATATAGAAATAGACGGTAATAAAGTACATTGTTATAATAAAACAGCACATGGAAAACTTAATTTAAATCAAGCTTTTACTTTATCTTGTAACACATACTTTTTAAATTTAATAAATTACATTTCGCCAAAACAGTTAGAGCAAGTTGCAGATGATTTGCTTTTTAATCAAAAAATTACGAGTGATATTGAAATTCTAACAAGCAGTTTTGAAATAACAAATGAAGATAATTTTAGTCAAATTTTAAGTTATATGGGGCAGGGAAAAACTTTGGTTACTCCTATACATATGGCTATTTTGGCTGGAGTTATAGCAAATGATGGAATTTACATGCAACCATATTTAATCGATGCAATATATGATAAAAATGGAGCACAAATACAAAAGTCTTTACCTAAAAACAATGGTGCATTGATACCTACAAAGTATATTGAACAAATAAGACCTATGATGGAAAATGTTGTTAAAAACGGAACTGCAAAACAACTGTCAACACTTCCATTATTAGTTGCTGGAAAAACAGGAACTGCAGAAAATGAGACATCTAATGCCCATTCTTGGTTTATGGGTTATGCAGAAAATAATGGTGAACAACTAGCTTTTGCAATTATAATAGAAGGGCATGAAAAAGTTGCATTAAAAGTAACAGAACTGATTTTAAGTGAATTTTTAGAAATAACAAATTAATTACTGATTAAATATGATTTTATAGGATCGAACAATGGTAAAAGATGAAAAATATTTTCCCATGTTCGTCCGCTAAAATATTTATGGTTAAATATTTTATTCTATAATTGAAAGATATATATACTTACGTCTTGTGCTAGTTAATTTCTATTATAGTAAAGGCACTTTTAAATAGTAGCAACTAAATTTGAGTATAGTAGGAAACTTCTGTTGGGAATTTCACTCGCTAACAATCAAAAAATACTTCAGATTAAGTGCATCTAAAAAAATATTTAACTAGCACAACTAGTATATATTTTCCACTCACTTTTAATAATTTATATTTATACTCATTAATTTTTTGACTAATATTAAGAAATAATTTTGTATTTTTATCTTCTTTATTATATAGTCATTTACTTCGAAATTAATTCTGTACTTGACATAAATTTATTATGTTAATGTTTAATTTTCTATTTATTCATTTGTTAAGTTATCACTTATGGCTATTTTATTATTTATTATATTTAACATATATGAAAATGGATCATTAGGGGCAAGATCACTAACATTAGGTAAAACTCCTTCTATTCCTTGAACTAACCAATCCATATTAATAATTTTATCATAATCACAAGTTTCTCCTACATTTATTTTTAATTGTCCTTCTTGAGTATAAATAGGCCCTCTGAAAATATCAAATTCTTTATTAATTATTGCATTTTTAACGCAATTAACTAAATTTTTTAATTGTGGATTTATATTTCTGTTAGAATAAAATATATCTACTATTCCCGTATCCATTCCAAGCCAAAAATTTCGAGGTTTTTCATCTGATGAAAGATTTTCATATAAACTTTTCCAAGTTCCGTTCAAAATATTTTTAACAACTTTCTCATAGAATACTCCCCAATTCCACACTGTCATAGCATAATGTATTTTTT
>LJHD01000247.1 GCA_001983475.1 Candidatus Epulonipiscium fishelsonii
TTTTTTTTCTCTTGAATCATGATGAAAAATTAAAGATTTATCATCATTTATTCAATACACTAGCATATTTATATAAAGTTAAGTATTTATAAGTTTTAGTAAAAGAAGTAAAGTGCAAGTGCGAAGATTTGCTTCCAAATCCTAAAATAATATCATCATTAGAATTTGAAATCATATTTTCTATAAAACAATAAATTAAAAAGAAAGAGTGAAAGCTGTGAAAATTAAAGAATTAAGTGTTTTAGCAAAAACTAGATATCTTACCTTATATGATGCAATGTATACAAATAAAAAAGGAACAGAAAAACATTGGAGCATTGCTAGTCGAAAAAATAAAGAAACATTGGAACATCAGTATTTTAATGATACAGAAGATGAAACAGATGCAGTAGTTATAGTTGGACTTCATAGCTCAACAAAATCTCTTGTAATCATAAAACAATTTAGATTGCCTGTGAACAGCTATATTTATGAACTTCCTGCAGGCCTTATTGACCCAAATGAAACAATTGAAACTACTTTGAAACGTGAACTAAAAGAGGAAACTGGACTTAATATTACAGGAATTATAAATGATATAAGTCATAATAAATTATATCTTTCGCCTGGAATGACAGATGAATCAATAGCCTTGGTATATTGCTTATGTGACGGAGAACTTTCACAAGAGTTCTTGGAAGAAGATGAAGATATAACTCCAATGCTTGTAAATAAAAAACAAGCAAGTGAGATTCTAAATGGCAATGTGAAATTAGATGTAAAATGCTTCTTAGTTTTATCAAATTTTGTCCAAGGAAAACTAGATGATAAATTTTAAATTTACTGTATTAGCAGTAATTACAATTTTAATATTTCTTTTAATTCCACCTTCAATGGTGGATGTTTTACAAACATTTGTTTCATCGTTATTGCCTATATCAGATAATTCAGATATTGGAATTGAAATCCCTTACTTAGATAAATTTGTTCATATGGGAATGTTTTTTGGATTAACTTTTGTATACTATATTGAGTACTATGTAAATTATAAAATATTACCTGCATTTCCCAAGTTACCTATAATTTTAATATTATTCGCTTTATCTACAGAAATTATGCAGTTATTAAGTGGATACAGAACGTTTGATTTATTAGATTTGTTGGCAGATGCAATAGGTATCTTACTAGGTACATTCTTAATGACATGTCTATATAAAATACGTTATAAAATTTAATTCAAAATAAAACTTCTCAACATTATAAAACACCCACTTCTAAAGGAGTGGGTGTTTTATGTAATAGCTAATTTTAATATCCATTATAGTTAATAGAGCTATCAACAATTGAAGCAAACTCTGCTTTAAAAGTATTT
>LJHD01000248.1 GCA_001983475.1 Candidatus Epulonipiscium fishelsonii
TTGCTAGATGCATTCTGAGGTTTGTTAGATGCATTCTGAGGTTTGTTAGATGCATTCTGAGGTTTGTTAGATGCATTCTGAGGTTTATTAGATGCATTTTGAGGCTTACTAGATGCATTCTGAGGTTTATTAGATGCATTTTGAGGCTTGCTAGATGCATTCTGAGGTTTATTAGATGCATTTTGTGGCTTGTTATTCACATTTCTATTTTGTGAATTTTTATTAGATGTATTTTTGTTCTTGTTTTTGTTTTTATTTTTGTGCTTGTTCTTATTTTTGTTTTTTGATTTTTTGCTCATCGAGCTTCTCCTCCTTTACCAAATGGTTTTGGAAAAGTAATTTTTTCAATAAGAGGCACTAGTAAATTACAGAAGATAATTGCATAAGAAACTCCTTCTGCTACAGAACCATATATACGAAATACCCCTGTTAATATTCCCAAGCAAATCCCGTATATAATTTGACCTTGCTTAGTTATTGGAGATGTTACATAATCTGTTGCCATAAAGAAAACTCCAAACATTAATCCTCCGCCAAATAATTGTATAGCTATAAATGTAGGGTTAAATCCATTTCCACCAAATAATATAATAAATATTAAAAATGAGCCAATGTAGCTTGCAGGTATTCTATAATCAATGATTTTTAATTTGAATAAGAAAATAGCTCCAATTAAAATTGCTAGTACAGATACTTCTCCTATTGCTCCAGGAATATTACCTATTATTAAATCCATAACATCATAATTACTAATTGCCCCAGTATCTTTAAATTCTGTAAATGGTGTTGCTCCAGAAAATGCATCTATGCTTGAATAGTTTGTCATAATCCCAGTAAATGAGATTAAAAGAAAGCATCTAGCTGCAAGTGCTGGGTTCATTATATTTTGACCAATGCCACCAAACAGTTGTTTAACAACTAAAATGGCAAATATTCCACCAACTACTCCAATCCACCAAGGTGCATTTGGAGGTAAATTAAGGCTTAACAATAAACCTGTTAAAGCAGCACTGAAATCTTGTATGGTAATTGGTTGTTTCATTAGTTTTTGGTAAATACATTCTGTTGCTACACATGTAAGTGTTGTAACTACAATTAACAACAATGCATCAGTTCCAAATCTGAGTACTCCAAATATTGTTGTTGGCATTAATGCCAATATTACCATAAGCATAATATTGCTTGTAGTAAATTTGGAACGAATATGAGGTGATGCGGATATATTATACTTCACAGAAAGTTCCCCCCTCTTAATTTATTTTTTTCGGCTAGCTATAATAGTTTTTTTCGTAGAAGATATGGATTGTTTTAAGTGTCTCTTTGCAGGGCAAACGAAACTACAATTTCCACATTCAATACATTCCAAACCTGAATATGATTCAAATCGAGTATAGTCTTTCATTTCTGCAAAATTAGCAAGTCTTGATGGAATAGTTCTGCTTGGGCAAGCAGATACGCATCGTCCACAGTTGATGCAGGCACTAGGAGATACTTTTGCAACTTTATCATTTAAAAAAGCTAACAAAGCGGAAGATGTCTTTGTGGTTGGTACGTCTGTTGTAAACATAGCAAACCCCATCATAGGTCCTCCAGAAATTATTTTTTTTACATTTTCTTTCAATCCCCAAGCTGCTTCAATTAATTCATTGTGATTTGTCCCAATAAGTACATTAAAATTTCCTGGTTCATTAACACCGTTTCCACTAACAGTAATTATTCTTTCCATAAGTGGTTTTCCATTTATAACAGCATTGTGTATTGCAATTATGGTTTCAACATTATTTACAAGACATCCCACATCCGCAGGAATCTTATCTGAGCTAATAGCACGTTTTGTTATTGTATAAATAAGTTGTTTTTCTGATCCTTGAGGATATTTTGTTGAGAGAACAACAACTTTCATTCGTGGTTCATCTTCAATTAGGTTATTTAATATTTCTATACACTCAGGGTTATTATCTTTAATACCAAATATCCCAGTTGCATTGTCAAATAACTTTAATATTACTTTCATGCCACTTACTAATTCTTCAGGATTTTCAATCATCCTTCTGTAATCAGCTGTAACATACGGTTCGCATTCTGCACAGTTAGCAATAATGTATTCAATTTTATTAGGTTCTTTAGGGGTAAGTTTTACATGTGTTGGAAACCCAGCTCCTCCTAAACCTACAATTCCTGCTTGCTG
>LJHD01000249.1 GCA_001983475.1 Candidatus Epulonipiscium fishelsonii
TAATATAAAATGTTGAGATAAGTCATAAAATATGATATAATAAAATATAATAATTGGTATAAAATTTAGAAAGGTGGGGGATTTATGAAACAATTATTAAATATTCAAGATAATAAAAAAATTAGGATTATGATTGTATTTAGTATGCTATTTAGTTTTGGATTACCTTTTTGCTCTTTTGCCAGTGATATAACAGATACATATTATATTGGAAAAGCAGTTAATAGCGGAGATGGAGATGGGTATTCAAAGGTAAATTTAATTAACACAGAAGATGTACATTATGGATGGGATATAGGAAAATTTTATATTGGTGGATTTAGTGACATAAAATCTGAAGGAGGGCATCCTGCTTTTATAAGTTCAGGAGGAGTAACTCTTAATTTTACTTTAGAAGAAAATATAGACAAATTAAATGGGCAAGAAAATTTAAGTATTGCTGAAGATAAAAAAGGGCATCATAAAGATTTTGGAATAAATGAAACAAATTTTGGACGTGGAACTTTGATTGTAAAATATACAGATCCACAAGAGAAAGTCTCTATACCAATATTGCATACAGATTATTTGACAACAATAAAAATGAACGAAAATAGCAAAGTAGCATATTTAGATGAAGGTAAGTATGAAGTTTCTTTTAATTATAGAGTTAAAGATGCTTCAAATTTATTAGGGTTGTTTCCTTCATATAATGATTATAGTATAAATTTTCAATTTTATGTAAGTAGTGAAGAGAATGAAGATGAATCTGAAGATACATCTGAGCCTGCAGAGGGGACTTCTTCTGGAGATGGAGAAAAAGGTGGTGGAAAAGTAACTGTATCTACTAAAGCTTCTACTCCTAAATCAACTCCTAAATCTTCTTCTAGTATTGGAAGAGCTGCGAATAATGGTGGTAAACTTATTTCTTTAATACCATTTTTAGCTGTATCAATTGGTTTGATCTTCTTACTATTTAGGGACAGAAAATAAAGAATTTATTAGCAGAACTGTTATTGGAGACTTTATCAATGTCAATTACTTTATATCCATCTTTTATAGGAGC
>LJHD01000250.1 GCA_001983475.1 Candidatus Epulonipiscium fishelsonii
TTTTAGCTAGTATGATTTTTGCAGCAATGACAGGTGCAGGAGCAGCAACAGTTGCAGCCATTGGAGCAATTATTTTTCCTCAAATGATTAAAGAAGGATATGACGAAGACTTTACCTGTGCTCTTATGGCAACTGGAGGAATATTTGGTCCACTTATCCCTCCAAGTATATTGATGGTTTTATATGGAGTTGCGACAGATGTATCTGTGGGAGATATGTTGATTGGTGGAGTTATGCCAGGGATAATTATGGGGGTAGTTGTAGCTATAACCGCTTTAATTATGTGTAAAAAGAATGGGATTAAAGCAGGAGATAGATATTCTGGAAAAGAAATTTTTAAATCATTTATTAGTGCATTTTGGGCATTACTAACTCCTGTTATTATCCTTGGAGGAATTTATTCAGGTATATTTAGCCCAACAGAAGCTGCAGCAGTGGCAACACTATACAGTTTAATAATAGGAATGTTTGTATATAGAGAATTAAAAATTAGCAATTTAGTTAATGTATTATTTAAATCAATGAAAACAACAGCTGGAGTATTATTAATTGTTGCAACTACACAAGCTTTTGGATGGGTGCTAACAAAAGAGCAAATTCCACAACTTATTGCAAATTGGTTTACTTCTGTAAGTTCAAGTCCACTAGTGTTTTTGTTTGCAGTTAGTATATTGCTTTTAATTGCAGGTTGTTTTTTAGACCCTGTACCAGCAGTTATGATATTCGCACCTATATTATTCCCAGCATCAAAGATGTTTAGTATTGACCCAGTTCACTTTGGTGTAGTTATGGTTGTTGCACTATGCATCGGACTTATAACGCCACCTGTTGGAATAAATTTATTTGTAGCCTCATCTGTAGGCGATAGACCAGTACATAAAATTGTGCCACATATTGTACCATTTTTATATGCAGTGCTAGTTGGACTGTTGGCAATTATATTAGTGCCAGCCTTTTCAACATTTTTACCATCACTATTGTAGACTGTTAACTTGAAAAATTATAGTAGGAAGTATTTACAGGGTATTGAGTTGGAGCCACTGCCCCTCCAATCAAAATAAAGTACATTTGATAGAAATTAATAAGGAGAGATACAATATGAAAAAGAAATTA
>LJHD01000251.1 GCA_001983475.1 Candidatus Epulonipiscium fishelsonii
CTCTTAACACGTAAAGGTGAAGAAGAAGATATAGTCTGTGCTTTAGTGAAAGCTAAAGAAGTTCAAGGTACCCATTGTGGGTAAACCGAGAGAACTGCAATAAGAGTAGCGTCTTATTGTGAACGACAACCTCCACATCTTTATGGGAGGTTCAGGGAAGAAGTTATTAGACTTCAAGAAGAACTAAAAGAAGCAAGAAATGCAAAGGTAACTGTTTCAGAAGTTAAAGCTACAAAAATTAAAGAAGCAAAAGTTCAAAAAGCTCAAGAAATTATAGATATGAATATTTTAAACCCCGAAATCATTAAGCAGTTTAATGATGTTAAATTTGCTATTGAAGAAGCAAAAAAAGATTTGGAAGAAATACAAGAAGTTACAAATGCTATAATTGATGCAGAAGCCGTTATTATGGCAAAGGATAATATTATTGCCAAAAGAGAAAAACAAGAAATAGAAAAACTTGAAGAGCTACAAGAAGACACAAAAAATATTATACAAGCTAGAAATCAAAAATTATTAGAGTTGGAACAAGAATATACTGATAAAAAAATTGCTCTTGAAAAAGAAAGAAAAAGAGAATTTGAAGAATTTGACTACACATTAAAACGTTCTCGTAGATTAGATAACGATAAATGGGAAGAGGAAAAATCAACAAGATTAAAAGAAATTACTAATCGTGAAAATGAGCTTACTAAAAGAGAAGAAGAAATGACTAAAAAAGAAACAGAGTTCAAAGAATTAAAAGAAAAAGTTGAAGGAATTAAAGATCTTGTGGAAAAAGAAAAGGAGGCTGCTTATATAGAAGCTAAAAAATCTTTTGATAAAGAAAAAGCTATTGAAACTAATAGTATTAAGAAAAATGCTGAATGGGAAATCAAAGTTGCGAAAATGGAGCAAGAACGTACTATGGAAGACTTTATGAGAGCTCAAGAGCAAATTGAAAATTTACAAGAAAAACTAGAAGCAGCATATAATTCGATGAATGCACTAGCAACAACAACAGTTCAATCTACTGGTGGTTTAAAAGTTCTTGATGTTGGAAGAAACTCAGAAACTCAAAAAAGATAAATTTGGATTAAGCAAATTAGCTTGTATCCACCAATTACTATCAAGTTGTTGAATAAATAATAAAAAAGTATACAACTTTTAAAGTGGTGAGGTGGGGCTATAGGCCCCATTCATGACTTTTCCCCAACCCTTAAAAAAACGTTTCCGTTTGTAATTACGTTATAAAGAAAGCAAAATATACTAAACAAATTATTCAGTAGCTTATATTATAATAAAATTTAATAAGTCAAACGTTACTTGTTGTTCTTTATTATAATATTTTTTATCTGTTACTCTAATTATTTCTTCGTTGCATTGAATATAAACTATATTATTGTTTATATCTTCTATGCATTCAATTACCACTGCGGCATTTTTTCCTGATTCATTTATTTTTATATCTTCGCTTTTTATACATATACGTTTATTGGGATTCTTGTTTAACAGTTTAGCACTTATGATATTATCATAACCTACTAGTTTTGCTGTTTGTATATGTGCAGGATTTTTATAGATTTTATCTTTTTTTCCTGTTTCAACTATGTTTCCATTATCGATTATCATAATATCTTGTGCAAATCTGTATAGTTCATCTTTATCATGAGATACAATAAATACTATACCTTCAAACTTGGATAATAATCTTATCATATCAAATTCTATATTTCTTCTTAAACCTACATCTAGTGCTGAAAATGGCTCATCTAGTAATATTACTTTAGGTTTACTTGCTAATATTCGTGCTATTGCAACTCGCTGTTGTTCTCCACCAGATAATTTATTGGGATATATATTTAGTAAATGATTTAATCGACACATTGATATAATTTGATCTATATTTTTAACTTTTGCACAAATTTGAATATTTTTTTTTACTGTCATATTTGGAAATAGTCCATAGTTTTGAAACATATATGCAATATTTCTTTTCTGCGGAGGAAGATTTATTTTATCATTGTATAAAATTTTGTTATCTAGAATGATTTCTCCTTTATCAAATGGCTCAAGTCCTGCCAAGCATTTTAAAAATAAACTTTTTCCACTACCAGATTTACCCAATATTCCAACTATTCCTGTATTTGTCACTATATTTATACTTATAATAAAATTTGGTGTTTGTTTTTTGATATTAATTTTTAAGTTCATTTTATCAGCTACTTTCTTTTATCACAGATTTATTTGTAACCAGCATTTTCTCCTATAGATGTAATTTTATTTATAATAAGCATAAAAACTATTGATATTGATATCATTACTCCGACCCATATGTATGCTTCTTTATAGTTTCCAGATTGGATAAGAGAGTATATTCTAATGGACATAGTTTGAGTTTTATGGGGAATATTTCCAGCTATCATGATAGTAGCTCCAAATTCACCTAGTGATCTGGCAAATGAAAGTACAGCTCCAGTGATAATACTTTTATATGAAATTGGTAAAATAATTTTAAAAAAAAGTACACTTTCCGTAATTCCTAGCGTACGGGCTGATAATATTATTTCTTGATTGACAGATATAAATCTTGCTAATACAGTTTTATACATTATAGGTAAAGATACAATAAAAGCTGCTATTATCGCACCTTTAATATTAAATATTACTGATATTCCTAAAAAATTTAGTACTCGTCCGAGAATGCTATTATAGCTAAAAAGCTCCAAAAGAAAAAAACCAATAACAGTTGGTGGCAATACCATCGGCAATGTTAAGATAGCATCTGCTATTCCATTCATATTATTTTTTCTAAAGACTACATATGCAAAAAAAATCCCTATAATAGTTGTAAATATTGTTGATATAATTGCCACCTGTAATGATAAAATAAGTGGTGAATGCATTTTATTCAATCCTTTCAAAGCCAAATTTATTAAATATATCTTTTGAAGTCTCACTAAATAAAAGTTCTATAAACGCCTCACCTTTTTCATTGTCTAGAGAAACTACTGGATATAAGATAGAGCTATGAATATTTGGATCTACATATTCTAATATTTCTACATCATCTGATAACAGTGCATCTGTTAAATACACTATTCCTACATCCATATTATTAGTTGCTACCCAATTTAAAACCTGTACTACATCCGTAGCTAGATTTACATTTCCTCTATTTATATTAAATTCATCTCCTAAAATCTCTTTGGCATATTTACCTGCTGGAACACTTTCGGGATTTCCTATAGCTAAAGATATTTCATCCATTTTTGCTATGTCTGATACAGTTAAATTTTTTATGTTACTATCTTTATTTTTAATAAGAACTAGACTGTTTGACAGTAAAGGCCTACTGGTGTAACCATCAGCATATGATTTATCAGCTGGAATAAAAACATCAATGTCTGCACCATGCTCAATTTGTAAAGCTAATGTTCCGCTACCAGCATAGGAAAATATTATATCTTCTCCATATTGTTCTTTATATATTTGGCCTATTTCATCCAGTGCATTTTTTAAGCTTGCTGCTGCACCAACTACAACAGCATCATCTTTTTGAGTGCATCCAGCAAATAATAACCCCACTAGAAAGGATAGTATTATTTTCTTGCACATTCTGATGCACTACCTTTCAAAATTTCCAATCCATGACTTAATTCATCTATAACAAATTCTAAATTTTCTTTTACTGCCTTAGGACTTCCTGGCAAATTAATTATTAATGTATTTTTTCTAACTCCAGCAATTGCTCTGGATAACATTGCTCTTTTTGTTATTTGTAAACTATTATACCTCATAGCTTCAGCTATTCCTGGTACTTCATATTCAATAATATCTTTTGTCGCTTCAGGAGTAACATCTCTTTTAGATAAACCTGTACCTCCTGTTGTTAAAATCAGATCTGCTTCATCTTCATCACATATTTTTTTTAATAGATTAGATATTAATGTTCTTTCATCTGGTAATATAATATTGTTTACTACTTCATATCCATTTTTTGTTACCATTTCAAATATTACTTTGCCAGATATATCTTCTCTTTCATTTACATATCCTTTGTCACTAAGTGTTATTATATATGCCCTCATGGTTATGGTATAATCTCCTTTATATAAATTTGTGTATACGAATGACTAAAAGTGCACTGTTTCCTATCGTACTATATGTATTTCGTCATTCACTTTGATTTCACCACCTTGTATAACTATTGCAAATACCCCTTCAATTGGCATTATGCATTCGCCCATTTTATGATAAATTTGACATTTTGTATGGCACTCCTTACCTATTTGAGATAATTCAAGTTCTACATCATTACATTTAAATTTTGTACCTATAGGTAGTGTTTTAAAATCAATTCCTTCGATTACAAGATTTTCACCAAATGCTCCATTAAAAACATTTGCTCCCTTTGCATTAAATTCATTTATTTTTTCTAGTGAAAGTAAACTTACTTGTCTATGCCAGTTACCTGCATGTGCATCATTTTCTATTCCATGATTTACAATAAATTTTGCCGATTCTACATTTTGTTTTTGAGTCCCTTTTTTCTCACTTATACATACTGCTTTTACTATACCCATTTAATTAGCCTCCTATTTCTATCATTGATTTAATTTCTTCATCAAATATACTATTTTCATTAAATCTATGACTTTCGGGTTTGTTTAAAATTTCACTTCTAATCATTTTTGTTATATAATTACTAAAAATATATTTTCTTAAATTTACTTTTGCATTATATTGCAAACAAGTTTTTAATTCTCCTTGAGATGTTATTCTTATGCGATTACAATTTTTGCAAAATTTATGTGTAATTGCTCCAATCATTCCAATTTTTCCTTTTGCTCCATCTATTGTATAATAGGTAGCAGGTCCATTGCTGTTTTCATTTACAATTTCAGTTAATGAGCCAAATTCATTTTCTAAAATTTTCTTTAATTCTTCCAAAGAGTATTGCTCAAAATCTTTACCCTTTCCTATGGGCATCATTTCTATATATTTTACACATATATCATATTGCTGCACTAATTTAGCAAGTTTAGTATATTCCTGTTCATTACATCCTTTAATTAAAACACAATTTAGTTTGATATTTTTCAGACCTAATGCTTGAGTTTTCTTTATTGTATCAAATATTGTATCAAAGCAATCTACCTTAGTAATTTTATGAAATAGCTCTTTATCCATTGCATCTATACTTATATTTATTCCATCTATACCTATTTCTTTGAGTTGCTCCAAATAATTTCCAAGTAAGAAGCCATTAGTTGTAATAGTTACTTCTTTTATTCCATTTAAATTTTTTATATCTCGTATTATATCTATAATATCATCACGTAAAAAAGGTTCTCCACCAGTTATTTTTATTTTATTTATCCCTATTTGTACTAGGCTTTGACATAAACTTAATATTTCAGAATGAGTTAAACTAGTATCTATACTTTCAATTTCATTTGGAGCACAATAATTACACTTAAAATTACATCTATCTGTAACAGATATTCGTGCATAATCGATGGTTCTATCATATTTGTCTTGAATAAACTCTTTTTCTAATTGCTGAGTTATAATTTTAATAGCCTTATCTATATCGTTAATATTTAGTTTTGTTCCGCTATATTCTAAGTCTTCAATATCTGTTGCAATTGCTAATACATGTTTTGGGTTACAAACTGGCTCTTTACTATTTCCTTTTCTTATTATTTCGATTTTAGGATAATTAGAATACTTAAACCCTTCTAAAATAACTATATCATAATCTGCAAAATACTCAATAAATTTATTTTCATCTACATTTTTTTGATTAGATATAATCATATATTTATATTTTGAATATATTGCTGTTGCATCTGCTCCACTTTTTATATGCTTATACGTATCACTATCTTTCTTATCGATTTCGAAATCATGCCCATCATGTTTTATTGTAACTACTTTATATCCTTTTTCTTTTAATTTTGGAATTAATTTTACAATAAATGAAGTTTTACCTGAATTCTTTACTCCGCTTATCGCAAATATATATGGTTTTTTATTATTGTTTCTTGTAATGTCCACTTCGCCCACCCATTTTCTCTTTAAGGAATATATTTTGTATTATCATTTCTTTATCAATAGCCTTGCACATATCATATATAGTAAGTAGTGCTATTGTCACACCATTTAAAGCTTCCATTTCTACCCCTGTTTTTCCTTCTATTTTTACACTACATTCTACCATAATTGTATTTTGCTCTTCATTTATTTCAAAGTCTATGCTACTTTTACTAATTAATAGTGGATGACACATTGGTATTAAGTTTGATGTTTGTTTTATTCCCATTATACCAGCTACTCTTGCAACCCCTAACACATCTCCTTTTTTTGCTGTTCTATTTTTTATACTTTGTAGTACTTGTTGGTTTACTTTTATGCTTCCACATGCCACAGCTATCCTATTTGTAATTTCTTTATCTGATACATCTACCATTATGGCATTCCCTGCATTATCAAAATGTGTAAATTTATTCATATTCGTTCTCCTATAACTATTAAAATAAAATCAATTTCACTTTATCACCTTTGTTTAATCCTTTATTTCCAGCTTCTATGTCTATTAAACAATTACAATACGCAGTATCTGTAAAAGCACCTGAAGAATGATTATTTACTTTAATATTTACTATGCCATTATGATAAAAAGCTCGTATAAATCTTCTTTTATTACTAGCTTTTTCAAATTTATCTGCCATTGTTCCATTTATCCAGATTGGCATAATACTTACATTTTCTCCGATTAAAGAAATCATTGCTCTAGCCATAAGTTCAAAGGTAACAACTGCTGCAAAAGGATTTCCAGATAAACTTAAAATAGGTGTTTCGCTATATTTCCAAAACATAGCTGGTGTCCCTGGCTTAAGATTTACTTTATTAAATATTGGTGTTATAAATAATTCTTTTTGTGTATCATGAATTATATCTTTTGCTCCAACTGATACTCCTCCAGTTGTTATAATTGCATCATAAAATTTGTGATTTTCTTTAATATACTTAGCCAACTCTATTTCATCATCTTTAAATGTTTTAGCTACTACATTAACCCCCAAACATTTAAGTCTTGATTTTAAAGTATATAAATTAGTGTTATATATTTTTCCACTAGTAAGTTTATCACCTATATTTATTAATTCATCACCTGTAGTTAAAAACAAAATATTTGTTTTACTCTTAACATTAATTTTTGATATTCCTTGAGATGCTAATATTCCTACATGAACAAAATTTAATAAAGTGCCTTTTTTCAGAAGAAGCTCCCCTTCTTTTATATCTTCTCCTTTAAAGCAATAATTTTGATACGAGGTATGTTTTACATATATTTGTACTTCTTTATCACCATAATCTGTATCTTCTTGTCTTATAATGCAATCATAACCACTAGGAATAGACCCACCAGTCATTATTCTAACTGCTGTTGCTATTTCTCCTATAATATTATTATCATCCCCAGCATAAATACTTCCTATTACTTTCAATTTTACTGGTGTATTTTTACTTGCAGTTTGTATGTCACTACTATTTACAGCATATCCATCTAGTGGAGACCTATTAAACGGTGGCTGATTTATCTTTGCATAAATATCTTTTGCTAAAATTCTATTTTCAATTTCATCTATATCTATAATCTCTGTTTCGTCTTTTATTTTGATGTTTTTATTTATTATTTCTATAGCTTGTTCTAATTCTACAATCATATCTACACCCCTTTTCCAAACTCACAATGAGGAAATGTACATACTGGACATCTCAAACACAATCCACCATGTCCTAGATTTGCTAAATCTTGTTTACATAACTTAATTCCTGCTACAATTCTAGGTAATAATAAATCAAAAACTGTACTTTTGGAATACATCACACATCCAGGGAGCCCCATAATCGGTAAATCATCTTCAAAATATCCTATTAAAAACATTGCTCCAGGTAAGACAGGTGCTCCATAACTTATTATATTTGCTCCACTTTCTTTTATTGCACTTGGTGTTACATCATCTGGATCCACACTCATTCCACCTGTACATATAATCATTGTTACACCATTATTTTTTAAATTCTCAATTGCATTTAATATCATTTCTTTATCATCATTTACAATTTCATGATGCGTAACTTCTAAATTATATTGTTTCAGCTTTTCGATAATCACTGGTGTAAAAGTATCTTCTATTCTTTTATTATAAACTTCACTTCCTGTAGTTATAATGCCCACTTTATAATCTTTATAAGGTAATACTTGTAGTAGTTTTTCACCATTTGCAATTTTAAGTGCGATATTTAGTTTTTCCTGCTTAATTAATAGTGGTATAACTCGTGTCCCAGCTAATAATTCTCCTTTTTTTACTGGATAATTATTATGTCTTGTAGCTATCATAAGCTCATCTTGCATATTAATTTGAGTCAGTTTATCCACATTTACTCTAAATAGTCCATCGATATCAGCATAGATATCAATTTTCCCTTCCTTTACATCAGAAGAAAAAGTTTTTTCTCCCATACATATATCTCTAAGTATAAAAGCTGCATCATTTTCATGTAACATACCATCTTTATATTCCCAAACATAGATATTTTCTTTACCCATATCTAACAATAGCAATAGGTAATCATTTGAAGTAATCTCTAGATTTTCCCCTGCTCCACACTGTACGTGAGACTTTCACCTCATACGGCGTTCCAACGATATTTTAATTAATAACTAATTTTAAAACTTTTAACTAAAATTCTTAAAGTGTTAACTAATAGTATTCCTTATTTCTTTAGCGGTTTTGTTGTCAAAGTCGGCTTACCTCTTTATCGGATATTACCTTTTTTAGTCATACAAGAACCTTTGATATTTTTAATTTTAATTATTATTTTTATATCGTCTTGGGACTGTCCCTCCACTACTTATTATCATAGCTTCTTCTAATATATCGTCACTATATTAGGTTTTGGTCACCTATCCCTACTCTCACTAGGATTAAGTCTATTTCGTTTTACAACTTATAAGACAATATTTCAATGGTAGTAACACCTCCATATTCCTAGCTTTCCACGTTCCAATAATTCTATCTGTGCATATATCCTTAGGTAACTCCTTTAAGCCTGTTAGCTGGATAGTGCCTGTAACACTATAAGGCATTTCATAATATATAATTTTACTTTACCTTACTAACCCTGTTTCAACAGTATAGACATTTCTATCTATTTATAGTTTAGACCCGTACATTCGGAATTTCGTCAGTTGCTTCCACAACATTCTTACCATAGATATATAAGACTACCGACCTATCATTGTCTCGACCACCTCTGGTTCGCTTTTCGTATGACTATGTCACTTACGGACAACTCTCAGTCGCCTTCACCGAGCTTATAACACTTTGTTATTTACTTAACTGGTGCTATTCGGAGTATTATAGTTAGCCCTTCAAGGCGTTACCCTCTCATTTGACTAATCAAATTATTAGTTGTTGTAATTCTTTTAATGACTAAATTACCCAAGTAGCTTTTCACTACTTAACGTGTCGCACATATATCTACATCTTCTTTTTTTATAATATGCCCTTTTCTAAACTTGACTCCTTTTTCTTTATCTTTTACTATCCTAGTTAAATCATGGCATAAAATTTGACCTATTGCATCTATCGTTCTTATTTTTTTCATACGAATTTCCTTTCTATAAATAATGAACAATAACTTTTTTAATGCTTATAAAAAATAACTCTATCCTTTTAAAAAGGATAGAGTTTACACAATTATGTATAGTAAAATAAAGTAACCAAAATTAAAAGTCTTATGTTCTAGACTAAAGGTAACTTCTTTTTAATTGTATATGTATCTTCATTCCTTTTCAAATGGAAGGCTAATTTGTTTCCAAATAAACCCAAAAGCTTTTAGCTTTGGTAATAAAATCATAGTTTCCCTTAGATTGTATTACTCGGAATATTATAAATAAGAAAAAATCATCTTTCTTATTTATAACTAATTATAGCATAAAATCTTATTTTTTTCAAGATTAAATAGGACAAACGCACAAATTTTAGTGTTTTATTTATTAAACATTACTTTACAAGCATATCATAAATACTAAACTATTCCACAGCTCAAATATCAAGCTGAAAATAACTATTCCATAATAGATTGTTGAACAATTTGTTTAGCTTGATATAGCACATATTTTTATATAAAAGATAAAGTACTATCCTTTTATATAGTGTCATAACCATATATACTAAAAGCAAATTACGGATTTAGAGAATAACCCCAACAACTTGCACAGTTAATTTCTATAGTATTGCACCTATTACATCAAGCTTTAATGTTTTTTTATACGTTTTCATTTATTTAACAACCTACATAATGAATAAAAGATTAGAATGTTGATTTATTATTTTTGTGACAAATAAAATTTTCTAGTCAATTCTGTTAAAAATAATTATGAATATTTTTTAATTCAGTATATTTTACCGATAGTATTTTAATTGCATTTGAGGTATAATTTATTTTAATAGATGTACAAGCTGATTTATACCTTGTTCTCTATCAATAAAAAATAAGACTTTTAAACTTATAAGTTTAAAAAATCATGGCCATGAAACTTATTTTTATTCATACAAAATATAATACTGTTTATAACCGCTATAACAATTTAAAGGATAATAGCAACAAAGAAATACTTATTATCACAAACCATAAATACAATTACAATTTGTCTTTTTAATAACTATACATTTAAGGTTATAAACAGGCTATTATATTTAATGCTACTATCTCTAACAATGGTTAAAGTTATTATAATTTCAGAAATATTGAGTGGATAGTTATTAAATATATTTACATAATTAAAAAATATCATTTCCTAACTAGTGATACAATAAATATTATTTAACATAAAAATTCCTATTGTTTGACGTTAAAGAAATTACTTTAAGGTCTATTTTTCGTCGAAATCTTTGCTAAACATTTTATTTGTTAACTATTTATTAAAAAATCCTAATTATTCCTATTTTAATATGTCTAATTTTTATTACAATCTAAAATATCATTTTCTAATACAAGAATAAGCTTGTGGTATTTTCATTCACTTCAGTGGAGATTGAATTTAGCTTTCTGCTATTTTTTTGTTTCACTTTAATGGATATTTTAATAATCTGTATTTATCTTATTAGTTTTATTTTTTTTATAAGAAACCCCTTAACAAAACATACTTCACTTTTTAATTCTTTTTCTATAATTTTAAATTCTGCAAATTCCTTACCGCTATCACATACGAATGTTTTCACTATTCTATAGATATTTCTTTAAATACTTATATTGGATAACTAGCAAATGTATCTGCTTTTTTATTTAGCATTGCTGTGGCTACAAGATTAATTTTCTATCCACATGCGTTGCCATATTAATTAGTAGGTTGTTGAATATGGCGTGCGTCTCACTCAGGAATAAATTTTACGTCCTTTTATGTAATTCACACAAATTTAAAAATAAAGTTTTAATTTAATACAGCAACAAAAAATGCAACTAATTTGCAAATTTATATTGACTGTAGAAAAATTTTATTTTATAATGTTATTTGTAAGTCAAGGAGGTATCTATGAGATATAATACACAAAATAGACAATTGATTTTAGAATACATAAAAAAAAATAAAGACAAGTATGTCTCAATTAACGATATTCAGCAAGAACTGCTAACTCAAGGAAAAAATATTAATAAATCAACAATTTATCGATATATAGATCAACTTTTGAATGAGCAATTAATTCTTAAACACATAGGAGAAAAAAAATCATCATTTCAATATATTGGGAATAACAAAAGTTGTCATACTCATTTACATATGAAATGTAAGCAATGTGGACTAACTGTTCATTTACCAACAGATTTACTAACTTCTGTCGAAGTAATAAATCAATTTAAAATTGAATATGAAACATCTATAGTTCAGGGGATTTGTAATTTATGTCAATAATATAGAGAAACTAAAAAAATTGGGGGTATTTAGAAAATGAAATTTAATAAAGCGATGATATTGCTTATCATGGGAACTTATTTGACTGGATGTACTTCACCAGAAACAATTCAAACTCAGGTTGAACCTAACCAGTCAGAAACAACTAGTGTTGAACAGTCAGAAAAAGAAGATAAAACACTGAAGGTAATATGTTCAACATTTCCAGTCTATGAATGGGCAAAAGAGATAATAGGTGATAGCTCAAATATAGAGTTGACATTGCTTATGGATAATGGTATAGATCCACATAATTATCAAGCTTCGGCTGATGATATTGTCAAATTACAAACTAGTGATTTATGTATATACATAGGAGGTGAGTCTGAAAAATGGATTGATGAAGCAATGGCAAACGCTCCAAATACAAAAGCTATAAATTTAATGCATGAGTTAGAAGAATATATAAAACAAAGTGAAATTGTTGAAGGCATGGAACATGTTCATGGTGATGGAGACCATGAACATTGTGAAAACCATGAACATTGTGAAGACCATGAACATTGTGAAGACCCTGAGCATTGTGAAGACCCTGAGCATGCTGAAGACCCTGAGCATACTGAAGACCATGAACATGCTGAAGACCATGAGCATTGTGAAAACCATGAACATTGTGAAGACCNTGAACATTGTGAAGACCCTGAGCATTGTGAAGACCNTGAGCATGCNGAAGACCNTGANCATNCNGAAGACCATGANCATNCTGAAGACCNTGANCATNNTGAANACCATGANCATTGTGAANACCNTGAACATTGTGAAGCATTGTGAAGACCATGAGCATGCCGAAGACCATGAACATGCCGAAGACCATGAGCATACTGAAGACCCTGAACATGCTGAAGACCATGAGCATTGTGAAAACCATGAACATTGTGAAGACCATGAGCATTGTGAAGACCCTGAGCATGCTGAAGACCATGAACATGCCGAAGACCATGAACATGCCGAAGACCATGAACATGCCGAAGACCCTGAGCATACTGAAGACCCTGAACATACTGAAGACCCTGAGCATACTGAGGACCATGAACATACTGAAGACCATAATCACGAAGGGCATTACCATTCTGAAGCAGACGAACATATATGGCTATCTTTAAAAATTGCAGTTCAGGCTTGTGATATAATTGCAGATTCTTTGATTTCTTTAGATGAAGAAAATGCAAACAAATATATTCAAAATTTAGAAAGCTATACAAACGAGTTAAAGGAACTAGATGAACAATATGAAACTGTTACAGAACATGACTATCCTAATAAAGTATTGATTTTTGGAGATAGATTTCCTTTTAGATATCTAGTAGATGATTATGACCTAGACTATTATGCAGCTTTCACAGGTTGTTCCACAGATGCAGAGGCAAGCTTTGAAACAATTGTATTTTTAACTGAAAAATTAAATGAAACAAATGTAGACAATATATGTTACATATCAGATAATAGTAAAGAATTAGCTGAAACAATAGTAAAAAATTCTGATAATAAAAATAGACCTTTAATTCAGTTTAATTCACTAGAAACTATTTCTCCTAAAGATAATTTAAGCTATCTTGATGTTATGAAAGCAAATCTAGTAGCTTTGGAAGAAGTAATAAAATAGTTATTTTTTATTATTCTTAGATAGAAGGTGATAATATGGAACAAATAATATGCACAAATTTAAAAATAGGCTATGATAAAAAACCATTAATAAATCCTATAAATCTTGTTGTATCAGAAGGAGAATACTGGTGTATTACTGGTGCAAATGGAATGGGTAAAACTACCTTTATAAAAACCTTGCTTAAATTAATTCCTTCTATCTCTGGAGAAATAATCTTAGCTAATGGTTTAACTCAAACAGATATTGGATATTTACCTCAACAAAAGCTACACCAAAAAAATTTTCCAGCCTCTGTTGAGGAAATTGTTATATCAGGTAATTTGAATAAGTCTAAATTACGTTGGTACTATAATAAAGAAGAAAAAGCTTCTGCAAAACAAAATATTTTAAAATTGGGACTAAAAGGTCTAGAGAAAAAATCATATAACACACTTTCTGGTGGACAACAACAACGTGTATTACTAGCTCGTGCTTTATGCGCTACATCCAAGATAATTATTTTGGATGAACCTGTATCTGGACTTGACCCGAATGTTACTCAAGATATGTATGATGTAATAAAAAAATTAAATATAGAAGATAAAATAACAATACTTACAATTTCACATGATATTAAACTTGCTACTCAAGATGCAACACATCTATTGCATTTTGATGAAGATGGCAAATATAATATAAAGCATGGATGTAGACAAGTTTCTTCTTCCATAAATAATAAAGAATATTACGATGAAGATAATTCCTTGGCTTTATTATAAGAAGGGATAATAACAACTTATAAAACTATAGAGAATTGCGCAAAAGTACTTTGAAATAGTAATAACTAAATTTGATTATAGTGGTGCAAGAGTGAATCTCCTGTTTGGAGTTTCACTTCCACCCATAAAAAAACTGTTTCAGCTTATTTATACAAATCATAGAATAACATTTGCCAGAAAGCATTTGTATATAAAAAAGAGTATGAACCTACAAATTTGGAAGATGAAGTAATAGTAATAAAAAGTAAAAATATAAATAAAACCAAAATATTAAAAAAGTTATAGAAAAGCTTACGTAAGTTGCAACGTAAAATCTCAAATAAATATGAGATAAACAAAAATGGAAAGGAGTATGTCAAAACTAGCAACATTATAAAACTTGCAAATATAAGACCAAATCATATTCACCACAAAACAACAAAGATATTGAAAATCAAACTATATAAAATTGTTATGTAAATGCTCAACATGTAAATATGAAAAATATTGAATAGAAATAGATAGAGATTTAAATACAAGTATGAATCTTTCCAACTACAAAGAGGCTTAAAAGTTATAATAAATCACAAAAATGAGTTATTGTAATAAGTACCATAAGTTACATGGAAAGTTAAGCCTTGTTACTGCCAAATCAAGGAGTGAAATCTTTGAACTATATGTATGATATTCAGTTTTTATAATAAAATATGTTTTGTTGAGGATGTCGAAGTATGGCAGGGTGAAAAGAAATTAAACAATATCTTATATACAAAATTTTATAAGGTTTTGGCAAAGGTGTAAAATGCTAAGTTATTATTTATCATTTCCTTTTGTACAATATGCACTTATTGTAGGAACTTTAGTTGCACTATGCTCAGGACTTTTGGGAGTGGTATTAGTTTTAAAAAGATTTGCTTATATTGGAGATGGGCTTTCTCATGTAGCATTTGGAGTTATGTCTATTGGAATGGCTTTACAACTTTTAGATAATATGATTATTACAATACCAGTGACAATAATAGTAGCAATATTTTTAATAAAAGACAGTGAAAAAAGAAAAGTAACAGGCGAATCAGCTCTTGCGATGTTATCTGTAGGTTCGATGGCATTTGGATACTTTGTAATGAATGTATCATCAAATTCATCAAATATAGGAGGTGATGTATGCTCTGCCTTATTTGGAGCAACATCCATTTTAACTTTGTCTCCACAAGATGTAAAATTAAGTATTATAATGTCAATACTAGTTATAGGAACTTTTATTATATTTTATAATAAAATATTTATTGTAACCTTTGATGAAACATTTGCTAAAGCTACAGGAATAAAAGCAGATAGATATAATTTATTAATAGCTGTACTTACAGCAATTGTAATTGTAATTGCAATGAATTTAGTTGGTGCTATACTTGTTTCAGCTCTTATAATATTCCCTTCAATTTCAGCAATGGCAATTTTTCAACAATTTAAATTTGTAACAATTTTATCAGCTGTAATTTCGGTTTTCAATTCAGCAGTTGGAATTGTTATATCTATTTTGTTTGGAACACCTGTTGGTGCTACTATTGTTATGGTAAGTGTAGCAAGCTTTTTTATATGCAAAATCTTAGGACTATTAATTAGGAGATAAAATGAGAAGATATTTGGTAATCTTTACAACATTATTTTTTGTTGGATGTTCTACATCTGATGAAAATCATAATATTCAAATAAAAAATGAACCAATTTTAGAAATAAAAAAACAAAGAGAAAGTTTAGAAGTTGAACAGCAAATGGAACAGATAGCTTATGGAATAATAGAAGATAGTGTGAATCAATCATCTGCTATAGTAGATGGTGTGCTTGATTTAACTAATTTAAACTCTACAATGTTATAGGATAGGGCTAGGAAAGCCCTTTCAATCCAGTAAGCGTATTGGGAAACTAGTACGTAGACAACGGCTTGACCGTTGCAATACACCACTTGAATTGCTTGGAACGTAAGCGTATTGGGAAACTAGTACGTAGACAACGGCTTGACCGTTGCAATACACCACTTGAATTGCTTGGAACCCCTAAAGCCAATTAAACTACAACGCAAGTATGAAATATAACTAAACGTGAAATAATATTACCCCTTTAAAAGGATAAATATTGGTTGCAAAAGCAGAAAAAATTGATTGGATGGTATATGGTTAAATCCTAAGTACTGCAGCAATGGGCAATGAGCAGGTAAGCTCCAAATAGGAGAAACTTCAACGACTAGACCT
>LJHD01000252.1 GCA_001983475.1 Candidatus Epulonipiscium fishelsonii
AAAATATATAAAAATTAATCAGTAATTTTTTTTCTATAGATAAATATTATTTTTAAAAGAGGTTTGAGACATGTCTCAGACCTCTTTTGTTAAATATTACAAAAATAATTCGAAAAATATGGGCATAAATGGGAGTTGAAATTGTTTTAATCTTAAATTATAATTTAAAAATGTAATCGTTTTCAGATGTGATGTAAAAAGTAGGAAAAATTTAAGCAATAAGAAAGGTGTGAGGCTAAGTGGCGACTATTAAAGATGTTGCAAAACACGCTGGAGTCTCTATAGCAACTGTCTCTAGAGTTTTAAATCAATCCGAAAAAGTAAGAACTGAAACCGTGAACAAAGTTCTTTATGCTATCAAAGAACTGGGTTATACTCCAAGTGCTTTAGGAAGACAACTACGAACTTCATGTACTAAAAATATTCTGGTTATTGTACCAAGTATTTCTAATGGATTTTATTCTGCTATAATTGAAGGGATAAAATCTAAAGCTACAAAAGATGGATATAATATTGTAGTTGGGATAACTAATGATGATGATATTATAGAACAGGAATACATTCAATTTTTAGATACAAAAGTTGTAGATGGACTTATATTTTTATCGCCAAGAAGAAACAGAAAGTATTTAAAAAATTATTTAGATGTTTATCCTATTGTTCAATGTAATGAATATGGATTGGAAAATGCAATTACTACAATTGCTATTAACAATTTTAAAGCTGCATATGATGCAACTAAATATCTAATTGATATAGGAAATAAAAGTATAGCTTTTGTAGGCGGAGAAGGAGATTATACTTCTGTAATCCAAAGAAAACAAGGTTTTGAAAAAGCTCTTGAAGAGGCAAATTTAGAAGTTCCAAAAGAATATTTTCAAAAAACATTATTTAATTTTGAAGGCGGAAAACTTGCTTGCAAATATTTACTAGAGTTAACTCCAGCTCCAACGGCGATATTTGCTGCTGCAGATATAATTGCAATTGGTGCAATAAAACAAATTCAAAATATAGGCAAACAAGTAGGAAAAGACATTGATGTTATTGGATTTGATGATACATTAATAGCAAAAATATATAGTCCTTCTGTTACAACTGTTTCACAACCAAGATATGAAATAGGGGTTATTGCTTGTGAAATGCTTTTATTAAAAATAAATAATATAAAAATTGCCAATGAGTCTTCTGCTTCAACTAGCAAGAAAACTCTAGGATACCAAGATATAATTGTTCCCCATAAATTAGAAATTAGAGAATCTACAAAAAAAAAGGAGAATTAAAGATGTTAAGAGCAGGAATTATTGGATGTGGTGGAATTGGAACTCAAAAACATATGCCAGCATTAGCAAAATTAGAAGATTTAGTTATGGTAGCTTTTTGTGATATAGTGGAAGAACGTGCTGTTAAAGCTAAAGAAGAGTTTGGAACAGATGATGCACAATCATATACAGACTATAAAGAGTTATTAAAAGATAATTCAATAGATGTTATTTATGTATGTACACCTAACATTTCTCATAGTTTTATTACAATAGATGCTTTAGAAAGTGGAAAACATGTTATGTGTGAAAAACCTATGGCAAAAACCACAAAAGAAGCAGAAGATATGATTGAAGCAGCAAAACGTACTGGAAAAAAATTAACAATTGGCTATCAAAACAGATTCAGACCAGACAGTTTATACCTAAAACGTAGTTGTGAAAACGATGATTTAGGAGAAATTTATTTTGCAAAAGCACATGCAATAAGAAGAAGAGCAGTTCCAACTTGGGGAGTATTCCTTGATGAAGAAGCACAAGGTGGAGGGCCACTTATTGACATTGGAACTCATGCACTAGACTTAACACTATGGATGATGGATAACTATGCACCAAAGATGGTAGTAGGTTCAGTTTATAAAAAGCTAGGGCAACAAAGAGAAACTGCTAATGCCTGGGGAGATTGGAATACAGAAGAATTTACTGTTGAAGACTCTGCTTTTGGATATATTACTATGGAAAATGGAGCAACTATTGTCCTTGAATCAAGTTGGGCATTAAATACTCTTGACGTTGGAGAAGCTAAAACTACACTATGTGGAACAAAAGCAGGAGCAGACATGAAAGATGGTTTGCGTATTAATAGTGTAAAATATAATACACAATGTGTTGAAACACCAAAATTTGGAGCGGGTGGAGTAGATTTCTTTGATGGAGAAGGAACTAAACCATCTGATGTTGAAGCAAAAAGCTTTATTGACGCAATTATAAATGGAACAGATGTAGTTGTAAAACCAGAGCAAGCTTTAGCAGTAACTAAAATACTTGAAGCAATCTATGAATCTGCAAAAACAGGTAAAGCAATTCATTTTTAAATATAAAAACAGAGGTGTAATTAAATGAAGATAGGCGTACAACTATATACATTAAGAGAAGAGTGTGAAGATGATTTTTTTGGTGTATTAGAAAAGGTTGCTAAATTAGGTTATGATGGAGTAGAATTTGCAGGATTTTTTGGTAAAACAGCGGAAGAAGTTAAGGAATGCTTGGAAAAAAACAATTTAGAAGTTGTTGGTAGCCATACAAGTTTAGATTTATTGAAAAATCATTTGGCTGAGGTAATAACCTATAATAAGGAAATTGGAAACGATGTGATAATTTGTCCTTACAGTGAAGTTAAGGATGAACAAAGTAAAGATGAGCTAGTGCCTTTCTTAATAAAAGTTGGAAAAATCTTGAAAGAAAATTCAATGAAATTTTTGTATCATAATCATGACCATGAATTTATTGAAGTAAACAGTAAACCTATTTTAGAATATATTTTGCATGATACAGAAAACTTTGTTAGCAGCGAATTAGACACTTTTTGGATATTTAGAGCCGACAGAAACCCTGTTGAATATATGGAATATCTAGGAGATAAATTGGAGCTAGTTCATATTAAAGATGGGAACAAAGATGAAATCTTATCAGTTGGGGCAGGAGAAGTTGATATTAAATCAATAGTTAATCAAGCTAAAAAGATGGGACTTAAATGGATTGTGGTTGAAAATGACAACCCAAGCCCAACTGGTATGGAAGATATTACAAGAAGTATAAATTATTTAAAATCTATAGGAGCGGATAAATTATGAAATTAGGAGTTTTTACTTGTTTATTAAGTAATAAATCTTTAAAAGAAGCTTTAGATTATTTTAAATCTAAAGGCATTCAAATGGTTGAAATTGGTTGTGGAGGATACCCTGGGAATGCTCATGCTAATCCAGAAGTATTATTAAATGATGATAAAGCTTTAGAAGATTTTAAAAACACTATAAAAGAATCTGGGCTTGAAATTAGTGCATTAAGCTGTCATGGTAATCCTTTACACCCACAAAAAGATATTGCTGCAAAATTTGATACAGATATGAGAAATTGTATTTTATTAGCTGAAAAGCTAGGGATTCACCAAATCAACACTTTTTCAGGTTGCCCTGGAGATAGTGATGGGTCAAAATATCCAAACTGGGTAACTTGCACCTGGCCTAATGATTTTAAAGATATTTTAGAATGGCAATGGAAAGAAAAAATTATTCCTTATTGGAAAGAATTTGTTGAGTTTGCAAAAAGCCATGGTGTAAATAAAATTGCTCTTGAGTTACATCCAGGATTTGCAGTGTATAATACAGATACTTTATTGAAATTAAGAAAAGCTGTTGGACCAGAAATTGGAGCAAATTTAGATCCAAGTCACTTAATTTGGCAAGGGATGGATACTGTAGCTGTTGTTCGTGAATTAAAAGATGCTATCTTCCATTTCCATGCAAAAGATACTAAGATTGATAAATATAACGTTGCAATAAATGGAGTCCTTGATACACAACCATATGGAGACATTGCAAACCGCTCTTGGGTATTTAGAAGCGTTGGATATGGTAATGGAATTGAGTTTTGGAAAGATGTAGTATCTGCTTTAAGAATTGCAGGATATGACTATGTTTTAAGTATTGAACATGAGGATGGCCTTATGAGTCAAAATGAAGGTTTGACTAAGGCTGTAGATTGCTTGAAAGAAGTTATAACCTTTGAAGACCAAGCAAAATCTTGGTGGGAGTAATATATGAAACTGGCAATTATTGGCTTTGGCGGGATGGGCAACTGGCACTATGAAAATATATCAGAGCGTGTACCCGAAATAGAAGTTGTGGGAGCTTATGACATTAGACCTGAAGTAAAAGAACAAATAGAAGATTTAGGCTTGAAATGTTATTCATCTTTAGAAGAAATTTTGGAAGATAAAAGCATTGATATTGTTACAATTGCAACACCAAATAATTTTCATAAAGACTATGTTATTAAGTGCATGGAACATGGAAAAAATGTTATTTGTGAAAAGCCAGTTACAATGAATGCAGAAGAATTGGAAGATATTATAAAAGTAAGAGATAAAACGGGCAAGCTATTTTCTATACATCAAAATAGAAGATGGGATAGAGATTACGCTATAATTAAACAGATTCAAGAAGATAATACCATTGGTAAATTTCACATGATAGAAAACCGTGTTCAAGGGTCCAGACGTGCGATGCATGGATGGCGTGCCTATAAAGAAAATGGTGGTGGAATGTTACTGGATTGGGGAGTACATCTTATTGATCAAATGATGGAACTAGTAAAAAGTCCAGTAACTCAAGTTTATGCTCATTTCTTTTCCTTATATTCTGAAGAAGTTGATGACAACGTAAAAATTATGCTTAAATTTAAAGATGGAACGTCTGGGTTGGTTGAAGTTGCTACAAATTGTTTTATTAATCAATCAAGATGGCATGTGACCGGAGATGAAGGAACAGCTATTATTAAAAATTGGGAATGTGATGGTGAAATTATTAAACTTGATAACACTGCCCCAATGGAATGGTCTGATCAAATTGTTTATACAGAGGCAGGGCCAACTAGAACTATGGCGCCTCGCCCTAGTGAAACCACTATAAATATAGAACTTCCTAAAGTTAAAACAGATTGGGCTGATTATTACAAAAATATAGTAGCTGCAATCAAAGGAACAGAAAAGCTTATTGTAACTCCAGAGCAAGCCTTGAGGGTTATGAAAGTTATCGATTTAATTTTTGCTTCTGCTTTAGAAGAAGAAAGTAAAACTTGTAATATTTAATAGAACAAAAAGTTAAGCAAAAAAAGAAAGATAGAGAAATCTATCTTTCTTTTTTTATGTATAGGTTGTTGGCATTTTCCTATTATTCCTGAATCACGGATGTAAGAATAATGGAACACTATATAAAGGATAGTACTCTACTTTTTATGGAAAAATATGTACTATTTCCAAGCCAAACAAATTGTTCAACAACCTAAGGTAATTATAGCCAAAGATAATCTATTAAGAAAAATGCTAAGAAGTATACTATAAAAAATACACTAGCTATTGGTAAAATAACAGAATACATTGCCATAATTATAGCTTTCTTTTCTTTCCAACTCAAATCCACATTCAACATTTGGTTATCTAATCGATTATCTTTTTTCATGCTAAATTCCCCCTAATAAATTTATTTTACTCTTAACCATAGTCTATTAATTATATTTATGGCATGCCACGTAGTGTTCATTATCCTGACATTTATATTCTGGTGCCACAACTTTACACATTTCCATACAATCTCTACACCTTGTGTGAAACTTGCAACCAGAAGGCGGATTTGCTGGAGACGGAATATCTCCTTCAAGCACAATACGGTTCATTTTAATTGTTGGGTCTGGTGTAGGAATTGCACTAAATAAAGATTGTGTATATGGATGCATAGGATTTTTAAAGATTTCTTTCTTTGGAGCTTTTTCTACAAGGTTTCCAAGATACATTACACCAACCTCGTCTGAAATATGTTCAACAACACTTAAGTCATGAGAAATAAATACATAACTAAGTCCTCTTTCCTTTTGCAAATCCATCAAAAGATTTATAATCTGTGCTTGAACAGAAACATCCAGTGCAGATACAGGCTCGTCACAAACAATAACTTTTGGTTTTAATGCAACAGCACGTGCAATACAAATACGTTGCCTTTGTCCACCAGAAAATTCATGTGGATATCTATCAATATGATGGTCTTGCAATCCACATTCTCTCATAATTTGCATAACATAGTTCCTAAGTTCTTTTTCAGGAACAAGTTTATGTTCTCTTACTGCTTCCCCTATAATTTCTCCAACAGGCATTTTAGGGCTTAATGAGCTATATGGGTCTTGAAATATAATTTGTAGCTCTGGACGTATTGCTCTAAGCTCTTTATTTGAAAGAGCAAAAACATCTTTACCATCAAAAATAACTTTTCCCCCATTATTGGAGTGTAACCTTAGCAAAGTTCTTCCTACTGTTGTTTTTCCACATCCAGATTCTCCAACTAGCCCAAATGTCGAACCTGCTTGTATTTCAAATGAAATACCATCAACTGCCTTAACATGACCTACAACTCTTTGAAAAAGTCCACCTTTTATGTCATAATATTTTTTTAAGCCATCAACTTTTAATATAGTATTCATGTTAATCCTCCTCATATAAATGGCAAGCAACCTTGTGGGAATAATCAACTTGTCTAAGCTTAGGAACATCCCCACTACAAGCACCAATACATTTGTCACAACGGTCTTTAAAGAAACAATGGTTTGGTAAGTGTACAGGGTTTGGTACTTGACCAGGGATAGAGTATAGTCTATCTACTTCTTGATTTACAACAGGTTTGCTTTTTATTAATCCCATTGTGTATGGATGTTTTGGATTTAAAAATACATCATGAACTGTTCCTTGTTCTGCAATTTTTCCAGCATACATAACTACAACAAAATCAGCCATTTCTGCCACAACACCAAGGTCGTGAGTAATTAACAATATACTTGCATCTATTTTAGTTTTTAAATCTCTTAAAAGTTCCAAGACTTGTGCTTGAATTGTAACATCTAGTGCAGTGGTTGGTTCATCAGCTATAATAAGTCTTGGGTTACAACAAAGCGACATAGCAATCATTACACGCTGGCGCATACCTCCAGACAATTCATGTGGAAATGATTTATATATTCCTTCCGCTCTTGCAATACCAACAAGCTCTAACATTTTTATTGTTTGCTTTTTTACATCAGCTTTTTTTACATCTGGTCTGTGCAACATAATAGCTTCATCAATTTGAGCACCAATCCTAAATACCGGGTTTAAAGATGTCATTGGTTCTTGGAATATCATTGATATTTCATTTCCTCTAATATGCTGCATTTGTGAAATAGGTGTTTTAACTATATCAATCGGTCCACTTGGTCTATTATACCTAATTTGACCATTTGTTATTTGACCCGATGGCCCACTCACTAGTTTCATAATAGATAAGGAAGTAACTGACTTGCCACAGCCAGATTCCCCCACTAGTGCTACAGTTTTCCCTTGTGGAATTTCTAATGTCACACCATTAACAGACTTTACTACACCCATATCTGTATAAAAATAGGTGTGCAGATTGTCTATTTCTAAAATGTTATTTGGATTATGCATGTCTGTTTGATACTCAATTTGAGAAACATTTTTTCTTTTTTTCTCTTTCTCAAACTTTTTTATTATTGCTTTATTCGATTTTGCAATCTCTTTCATACGTTTTTTAGCTTCTGCTTGAACTGTTTTATTTACCATGTCTAACACCTACCTTTTCATTTTAGGGTCAAATGCATCACGTAGACCGTCACCAACAAAGTTGAAACCTAAAACTGTTGTTAAAATAAATACTCCTGGTGGAAGCCACATAAAAATATATTCTCTTAATATTATTGGATCTTTTACAACATTTACCATATTTCCCCAAGACGCATATGGAAATGGTACTCCTATTCCAAGATAACTATAAGCAGCTTCTGTTAAGATAACACCACCCATACCCATAGTAGCAACAACAATTAGTTGAGGCATAACATTTGGTACAAGGTGTTTTAAAATTCTTCTTGATGGGTGAATTCCTGTAGCCTCAGTTGCTACCATAAATTCTTGTTCTCTAAGGCTTAATATTTGTCCTCTTACTAGCCTTGCAACACCTGCCCAGCCCATAATTCCCATTACAAGCGTAAGCCAATATATTTTTTGATCTTGAGGAACATCATATGCTAATAAAAGTGAACTAATTATTAACATTATTGGTAGTGCTGGTAAACAATACATAATATCTACCATACGCATTATTAAGTTATCAATTTTGCCACCAAAATATCCAGCTATTCCTCCTAATGTAACTCCTAGTCCAAGTTGAAATAACACTACAACAAATCCAATTGTTAATGAAATTCTTCCGCCATACATAAGTCTTGTAAATATATCACGGCCATCTTTATCTGTTCCAAACCAATGTAAGGAAGAAGGGGATTGCTTGTTTGCAATAGTTACACCTATTTCAGCAGGATTATTCCCTTGTAAGTTTTCTGTGCTAAATTCTACTCCATCAATTGTATGATAGAAAATTGTGTATTCTCCATAAGGAGAAATTAGTGGTCCTAAAAATGAAAATATAAACATGGCTATTAATATACCTACGCCAACAATAGCAAGCTTATTTCTTAAAAATCGTTTTGTTACAAGTTGTCCTGGTGTAACTACTTTTTCTAAATTAATGTTTTCTTGTGCCATTATTTCTCCCCCCTTACTTCAATCTTACACGTGGGTCAACCACGCCATAAAGAATATCTGAAATTAGTGTTCCAATTAGTGTTAATGTTGCCATAAACATAGTTGAACCCATAATGTATGGAATATCTCCACTTCTTAATGCATTCAGTGCTGTATATCCAACTCCATCAATCCCAAATATACCTTCAGTTATCATAGCACCAGCAAATAAGCCAGGTATCATTCCACCTAAAATTGTAACTATAGGTATCAAAGTGTTTCTAAATGCGTGTTTATATACAACTTTATGTTCGCTAAGCCCTTTTGCACGAGCTGTTCTTATGTAGTCTTCATTTAAAACTTCAAGCATATTAGTACGACAATAACGCATAAGTCCGCCAATTCCAAGCACTGTTAATACCATTACTGGTAATACAAAATGTTTTGCCATATCTAATATTAATGCAAATCCTTCATAATCTACACGAGCAGTTTTCATTCCTGAAAGAGGAAGAATGCCCAACCATTGAGAAAATATTCTTTGTAAAATTGCTGCAAAGAAGAAACTTGGTAAACTCATCCCCATAAGTGCTACTGTTGTAACAGCATAGTCTGTTTTACTATATTTTTTTGTTGCAGAAATAACACCTAGTGGAATTGCTATTAATATTTGTAGTATATATGCTGGAAAAGACATCCAGAATGAATACCACATTTTACTACTTATTACTTCTGCCACTGGTTTTTGTTCTACAAATGAAGTTCCTAAATCTCCTTGTGCAACTCCTTTAAACCATTTTGCATATCCTTCAGGTATGCTGTCATTTAATCCATATAGCTCATTTAAGTTATCAATCATTTCTTGTGTTACTTCTGGGTTTCCACTTGTTATCGTTGATACATAATCCACGGGTGCTGTTCTTATTAAAGAATACACTATCATTGATACACCAATTAATACCCAAAATCCAACAAATATACGTCTAACTACATATTGCCACATGTAATCCCCCCCTTGTTTTATGCACAGACATTTAGTCTCTACATTTTTAATATAAAATAATTCAACCCATGATATACACGTGCTTATGTAAGTATAAATTAAGTTTTAACAATGCTATCATAAGATCATTATGCTTTCCAATAAAGAATAAATCATGAATTGAAGTATTAAATATTTATTCTTTTTAAATAGACCAATTGTGCTAGTCAAATATTTTAATATATATAAGCTGAAGTATTTTTTTTGAGGGACCAATTGAATTTAGTTGCTGATATTTCAATGTACTTTTTATATTTTATATATGTATTAATGCCAGATTGATTTTTGTGTAAATTTATAACTATGGTGTTGAATAAATTAGGATGAATCTTTCTCATCCATGAATAAATAAAAAAGCTGGTTACTTTTTTAGCGAGGATTTTGAAGTCGCAGACCATAATCGGGGTTTTGTCTCAAATCTAAATTACTTTATTTCTTAATCTTTTGTTGTAAACAAATATTGCTAGTTAAATATTTTATATTAGATGTTCTTATAAACGAAGATATTTTTTTTAGAGTAACCAACAAGAGCTGCTCACTACAATCAAATTTAGTTATTACTATTTCAACGTACTTTTACCATAATTTAACATACTACAAAGAAATCAGCTTTACTATTCAATAACCTAACAAATGTGAAAAGCTTGTCATCTTTGCTTGCGAAACATCATCAAAGCTGCATATCTACATTAGTATAACATGCTTTATTTACAGCATTATATACTTTTAATAAAGCTTATTTAGAATTTAATATTTTTGTAAAAGGATTATCTTTAATTTTATATTTTGTAATGTTTCATTTGGATTTAAATAGTTACTTTATACATTATAAGCGGGAACACTACTGTGCTCCCGATATCTATATGTTATTCATGATTGATTTAGGAATAACGTGGCTATTTATTGTGCCATTTCTAAATTGTATAATTCACTATAGAAATTATAAAATGGAGACATATTTTCTGGCAAAGAATCTATATTAACCATATTCGGATTAATTAAATACATATTTTTACGTTGATACACAGGCATTTCAACTGCTTCTTCCATAATAATGTCTAGTGCTTCTTGGTAAAGTTCTGTTCTAATTTCAACATCATTAGTTAAACGCGCGTCAACAATTAATTTGTCTAACTCATCATCATAAATACAATAGTGGTTTGATGGACCAGTTGAGTGATAAACTTGGTACATATCTGGGTCTACAGTTGAATTCCATGCAGCAACCCACATATCCCAACCTTTTTGTTCAAGAATATCAAAGAATACAGCTCCATCAGTATCGGCAATTTCTAGCACAGCACCCATAGCTTCCATATCGCTTTTCATTTGAGTAAGGATTGGAGCAGATGGATGGTCCATAATTCCACCAGCTGAAATACCTACTTCAATACGAAGTTGTTCGCCATCTTTCATAAGCTTGCCATCTTCATCCTTATAACCTGCTGCTTCAAAATATTCTTTTGCTTTAGCAACATCGTATCCATAATATTCTTCAACATCATCTGGATATGCCCAAGAAACTTTTGACATAGGTCTTTCGATTACTGTAGCAATATCTCCGTAATATGATTCAATTGCTGGTTTACGATTCATTAAATGCATAAGCCCTTTTCTAATGTTAATATCTGGAACACGTTCAGCGTTAATTCCTATGTATCCATATCCCAAGTTATCAATAAGTTCATAGTCTAATCCCGCTTCTTCAGCATTTGCAACCATTTCTGGAGATGCACTTGGATCAGATATATCAACTAGCTCTGTTCTAACAGCTTCAAATAAATTTGCTTGATCTGTTACTTGGAATTTTAATTTTTCAAGTTTTGGAGCTCCTTCATAATAGTATGGATTTGCTTTTAAACTAACAACGTTATTTTCAAAATTTTCAAATACAAATGCTCCTGCACCCATAGGTGTACCATTTTTTTCTTTTATTTTAGAAAGGTCACCTTTTACAAATTCAGCATCATAATAATGTTTTGGAAGTATAGCTACTCCAAATTTTTGTGTTGCTGCAGGGTCTACACCATTTATTGTAACCTGAACTGTTTTATCATCAATTTGTTTTAAGCCTTCAATTTCTGTTGCATCACCTTTAGTATATTGTTCAATACCAACAATATCTAGTGTATTCATTGTAGCAATTCCATCATATGTAGGGTCAAGTTGAATTAAAAAAGTAAACATTACATCTTCAGCTGTCAATGGTTCTCCATCACTAAATTTAATACCATCTTTTAATGTAAATGTGTATATTGATTGAACTTCACCAGCATCGTTTGCAACTTCTTCAATTGTAAAGTCTGCTATTCCAGGAACATAGTTTCCTTCTCTATCTAATCCAATTAATGCAGCATTAACAGCATCATTAATAATATCATCATAAGCAGTAGTATAGAAAAATGGATTAAATACCCCATTTAGTTTTCCGATTGCAATTACAGATGTACCATATCCTGTTGTTTCGCTGCTTGATACTTCGCCAGTTGTTTGCGAACCACACCCAACCATTGTTCCCGCAGATATTCCTATTACTAAAGATAGCAAAACAAATTTTTGTGCAAATTTTCTCATAAAATATTTCCCCCTAAAATGTAAATAACTTATAATAAAAATTAAAGTAATAAATATAAAATTGCAATTTATGTTTATAGTA
>LJHD01000253.1 GCA_001983475.1 Candidatus Epulonipiscium fishelsonii
TGTTTGCTTTTAGAAACGACTAATATTCAGCTGTTTATATAATTATTTCCCTAAAACAAATTATATAAACATTATTTATAAAAAATATCAAATATATTATACAGATTTCTGTACTATATCATTTCCATAATGTTTTCCATTTTCATTTGAGTTAAAATTTGACTATAAAGTACATTTCTGATCATGCCTCTTGCATTTGCATTCGCAGTTAAAACGCTATCTATTTTCTTTCTAACTTTTAAAGCTATATTTATTTCTAAATCTTCAGTAGCATCTAGTGACGGAGTTACACCATTCTGATTCACAGTATCTTGAGCTAAAATAACATAATCTGAAGTATCAATGTATATTTTCATTTTATACTTTCCAATAGGCACATTTGAAAATGTATATACGCCAGTTTGCCCATCAAAATTATCTGTTGTGAAATATGTTGCAAATACATTTCCGTTTTCATTAAATAAAACAATTCCTACGTCATTAATACCTGTTTTATTAATATCATATTTTTCATTTTCGGCAGTAGCAAGCCATATTCTACCAGAAAGCCTTATTGTTCCTTCTTCAGACTGCACAATTTGAACACCTGTTTTAGGCGGTTCCACTGGCAATAGAAATTGCTTATTCCCTTCTTCATCTTCATATTCCATTTTAGCAGCAAAACTATTATACGCTATGCTATTTAAAGGTACACCACTTGGAGTTGTTGCATATATTTTAAATTCAATTGTTTCGTTTGGTTTTAAAATAGTATTACTTGATATTTTAAATGCTTTTACATTTGTTGCTTCAGTGGGTAATTTAGTTTGCCAATTATTGTCTTTTCCAATCAGTTGTAAATTATCTCCAAATCTATGTGGATTTAAGGTCTCAGAATACATAACTGTACTATTATCAACAACAACATCGTTAACAGTATACACTGCAAATTCACTTCCACGAGGAGTATTAATCTGAACAACTCCCTTATCTCCAACATATGGTAAAATATCTACAATTTCAATAGATGTAAAATTTGCATTTCCTATATTTGATATTCTTGTTATATATTCAACATTACCAGCTTCAGGAGTCTTTGCAATTTCAAATTCATCTATAAACTCTTTATCAAATTCACCTTTTATTTTTGTATCAAAATTAACACTTGCAAATAATTCAATATTATTACTAACAAAATTACTTAGAACATAAGGAGTATTAATTGAGGGCTCAGCTAAATTTCCTTCAAATATATCATCAAATTCACCAACTTCTCCTATGTTATCTCTTGAATTTAACATAAGCTGAGTTTCAATTTCGCCAATTGCTCCAATATCTACTTTAGCACTAAATTCTATATCAAAAGCTGCTCTTTGATTAAAATCATAATCATAAATAAATTTTACTAGAGTTTGATCTGTGTTATTAAAATTTTCAAGTACCTCTATTTTGGGATTTGCAACTCCTTCTGGGGTTTCTGTGAAATAATCTGAATATGTGAATACTTCATCTCCTACATAAGTTAATTGATTTGGCAAAAACATGGCTAAAATTGGATTTTTCAATCTTGACCAAAAGCAATTAGCTCCAATTTTATAACGAATAGTTTCGCCTGGTATAACTTTATACTTTGTAAGCCTTGATGCAATTGGAGCTAAAACACATAAGTTATCTACTTCAGTAATAACATTTTTACTTTTTACTTGGTCTTCTCCATTTTCAGACCAATTAATTTCAAAATGATTTAAAATTCTCGAATTTAATTCAATATTATCTTTAACTACACCATTTATTTCAAAAGATGCTTTTGTTTCAACCCCTACTCCAAGAGCAGCTAAATCCCATGTAAGTGTGCTTAAGTTATCATTACTTGATATAACTTTTGAAAGATCTACCTTTTCGTTCACTTTTGTACTAAAAGGACCCAATCTCCCAGATAATTCATTTGTAGTAGTAAAGTCAATATAATATTCTGCTTCAAGAAGTTCTTTAATCCCCATAAGTTGGAAAGTTCCAGTTGTTATATTCGTATAGTTAATTGCATCATCTAATTCAGCTTTTATATAAACATCATATAATATTTGATTTCCTGTGTTGGTTACATTATGAGCATAATTAAACAATTCATTTTTAATGGTATAAAGTGGTCCATAACTTGAAATCTCTGCATTATACACAGGTTCGCTTATTGTAAAACTATTAACTTCCATATCTTCTTCATGTCTTTCATCACAAATCCAATATGCTACACTTGGAATTTGCTCTCCTTCAACTAAATTCTTTGAGAGAATTATTTTGTAAAAAAAGTTGTATTTTTGCCCTTTATAAGAAGATAGTTTAAATATTAATTCGGTATTAGTGATTGTTGCAATATTTCCATCTTGTGAAATATCTTTAAATGTAGAAGATGATTCATCAAATCCTGCTGGTGTGTATGTTTCATCGATTTTAAATCCTTCGGACAAAGTTGAAGCAGGAATTCGTATAACTATATTCTTTAGTTCGGCCCCCAAATCTCCTAAATTTTCAAGACTTACACAAAAGTAAACTTCTCCTCCAGCAGCTGGATTAATTTCTGGTAAGACAATTTTTCTAGAAAGTTGGAAATTTGGTTCAATTTTTAAAGTTACAATTGACTGATTTATAGCTCTTGTAGAAAATGTATCGTTAGTGTATAGTTCTGGATTTGGCATGTAGATTTCATTTGGTGCTGTTTCAAGTTTAAATTGACCTGTAATTTCAATTTGAGTGGCTACTCCCTCGTCTATATTTGTCCCAAAATCAAAAATTACATTTGTTCCATCTGTTGTTTTTTCTTGTTTTATTTCTCTAATAGGTTTTTGCACAGCTGATGTACTAAATTCTATAAAATCTGGAATAAATAATTTAATATAGGCAGAAGATATTTCTTCATCTAAAGAATTTAAGCTAACATCGATTGCACAGGTAAAAATTTCTTCATAATTAACACTATCAACATTTAAGGTAGTTTTAACTACAGACATTCTAATTCCTCCAAACTATATCGTTATAATATAAAATATGAATTAAAATCTAATTTGTGAATTATTTAAATAAATAAATAACGCTTTTTTTTTAGCTTACATATAATGTGTAATATAGTAAAATTTGAGAGGTGTTTTATATGTCTATGTCATACATAACTTATTTAAATTTATATAATAAACCTGTTAGTATAATAATTGACGAAAATATAATAGTACCTAAATTATTACCTAATGAATTTTTATCATATAAAAAAATTGATGAAGGATACCATTATTTAAATATCCATCAAGAAGATACCCAGGATTTGTTATATACAAAAAAAATTAATTTGAAGCCTAATGCTAGTTTTACATTAATAGTTAGTTTTACATATGATAACCAAGCAGTAAAAGGTAATTTGATTTCTGAGGGTGGGATACCAATAAAATCAGAACAATGTTTTGTAAAAATTGGAAATTTTGCAAAAAAATTTAATAGCATCAATTTGATTTGTAAAAATAAAATTGATGAACCAATTTATAATCATAATTTAGAATATACAATATTATCTCCATATATAATATCAAATCCAGGCAAATTCCAATTAATTATTCAAGATGAGGATAACAAAGAATATACCATAAATTTACCTAAGTTTAAATTGTATCGATATTACTCATTTTATATAATAAATGTCCAAAGCTCTAAGAAATATGCTATAATGAGAAATATAGATATGGTGTCTTATAAAAAACTAGACCATATAACTAAATTTTATGTATAAAGGATTTGCTATGAAAGAAAAATTAGTATTAGAAGGAACAATAGAGAAAGTATTGTTTCCAAATAAAGGAATAATAAATATTGAAAATAAAATTGTAAATGTACGAGATGCTTTAGTTGGACAACAACTTAAAGTAGAATTGTCAAAGCGAAAAAGAAAAGGCATGTGGGAAGGAAAAGTTTTAGAACTAATTAATAACCCAGAATATTTTAAAACTGCTGATTGTAAATATTATGGTCAATGTGGAGGATGCAGTTTGCAGCAATTGCCATATAAGCAGCAGCTTATCCATAAACATACTCAAGTAAAAACGTTATTGGAAGACTTAGGAGAATATAAAGATTTAGGAATAGTTTCCAGTCCATTAGAATTTGAATATAGAAACAAAATGGAATTTTCTTTTGGAAATGAATATAAAGATGGATCAATGACATTGGGCATGCATAAAAAAAGAAGAATGTATGATATTATAACAGTGGATGGGTGTAAAATAGTAAATGAAGATTTTAGTAAAATACTTCGTGTTATACTAAATAGTTTAAACTGCCTTCCGTTTTATGATAAAAAAAATCATAAAGGTTATTTAAGATATCTAATCATAAGAAAATCTGAATATAACGGAGATTTATTAATAAATTTAGTAACCTCATCTCAAATTGAATATGATTTTACAGATTTAACAAATCACATTACCAAATTGGATACCCAAGGAAAGATAATAGGATTTTTGCATACGATAAGTGATACTTTATCAGATGCAGTTAAACCTGACAGCATAAAAATACTATATGGCCAAGATTACTTGGAAGAAAGATTACTAGGTTTAACATTTAAAATTTCTCCGTTCTCATTTTTCCAAACTAATACTAAAGGAGCCGAAGTTTTATATAATACTGCTTTAGGGTTATTAGAAAATTTAAATGACAAAGTAGTTTTTGATTTATATTGTGGAACAGGAACAATTACTCAAATTGTTGCAACTAAAGCAAGAAAAGTTTATGGAATTGAAATAGTGGAAGAAGCTGTTGATAAGGCTCAAGAAAATGTAATTTTAAATAATATAAAAAATTGTACATTTTTAGTTGGAGATGTGCTGCAACTAGTAGATTGTTTAGAGGAACAACCAGACATAATAATTTTAGACCCACCTAGAGAAGGAATTCATCCAAAAGCCATTCAAAAAATTATAAATTTTAAGGCAAATGAAATCTTGTATATCTCTTGTAAACCAACATCTTTAGCAAGAGATTTAACTGTATTTAAAGAAAGTGGTTATAAAATAGAAAAAATATGTTGTGTTGATATGTTTCCACAAACTAATCATATTGAAACTATTGCATTGATGACTAAATAGATTAAGTTATGTTATAGAAACTAATTTGATTATACAATGATTGAGTTAGAAAGCTGGATACATCTTATCCAGCTTTTTTAAGAAAGTTTTTAAATTTCAGAACCTTACTATTTTAATCGTGGGATGTATAGGCATAACTTTAGTTTAATATTAAAACTTGGCAATTTCAATATCTTCATAATAATGTTGTAAAATCTCTCTATAGGTGTATCCTCTATTTACCATTCCTCTTACACCTTCTTGGCTCATTCCAACTCCATGTCCAAATCCACCACCATAAAGAGTAATATCTTCAATCTCTGTTCCTTCATTGTAAGTTATATCAATCGAGAAAAACGCACTAGGCAACATACTCATATTTGTAATAACACTTCCATCATTACGAATTATTTCTATAGGATCTTTACCAGGGTCTTTTTGAACTGGAGAAAGTAATGTACGAATCAAATATTCTGTTTCCACCTTAATGGTCTCTTTCTCACCAACAATTACCAATGACATAATATTTCCGCCCTCGCCACGTTCTTTAACTTCTATATCTTTAATTTGTCCTATATTATCTATGGTGGCAGTTTCCCAATTATTATTTGGACCTAATACTTTTAATATATTTCCATATTGTAAACTTAATCTGCCTATATTATTATTGACAATTTGGCTAAACTCGTTATTGTCAAAGCTTACATTCCATCTAAACCAAGGAGCATGTTCATCAAAAGCATCTAATTCGTCTTCTGTTTTGGTAAAAAACTCATATGCATCCATTTCATTGCTTAAGTCATCAATAACTTTTTCCCCAAGATATTGTTGCCTTGCACTTAAATATACTGGTGTATTTAAAGGGAAAATTTCACCTTCAGCCCAAGTTTCTCCAGCATTGGCAGTATGTCCAGATGAAGTTGAAAAAAAGTTACCACTAACAACTTCTCCATCATATTTTAAAACTAAGCCATCTGTTTCTTCTGCTGCTTGAATTGAGTTAGCATTGGTTGGAATGTTGTTGTAAACTTGACTAGATATTGTGTCATCAACTTGAGCTCCATATTTAACAAACTTGCTGCTAGTTTGATGAGCAATAGCATAACTTCTTGCTGAGATAGCTTGGACTTTAGCTGCTTCAAGTCCATATGAAGTTGGCATTTCACTAGGAATTACTCCAGCTAAGTAGTCGTTTATTTCAACATCATTAACTAGAGTGTATCCTACATCTTCCTTATATATTTCTAAATCACCTGAGTATGTAGGATTTACTTGTTGTCTATTTATCGAATTAATAGTAAATGTATCTGTTGGTTTGATAATAATTTTATCTATACCTTCTATCCAATCAAATTGTTCAACATCCCAAACTTCATCTGAATTAAGTGGTATTATTTCATTATTGTAATAGAGTTCGCCTGCCGTTTGAAGTTGCACAGTTGCATGATTATAGTCAATCAGTCCATCTTCAGTAATAACTACACGCATATTTTGTCCATTTGGCTTACTAGTAACTTTTAAACTTGTTACAAATCCATCTTCTAAAACATAATCAACTGTTGACCCACTTGATACATGTACCAAATTTGTCCATTCACTTGGCCAAGTCTTATCATATACTGCTACATTATTATATGGAAGTTTACCTGCTTTTTCAAATTCAATATATTCATTTGTTACTCTTAAAACAGTATCTCCAAGTGCTTCCGCATGCTGCATAAAATCTATAATATCCCCATTTTTAACTTGCAAATTAACAATATTTCCTATATTGGCTTCACTTAGAACATTATTTGTATTGGTGTATGAAATTTGTTCTTCTCCAATTTGTATTGTAACTATATCCGCATCTATATCTACAATAAAACACTTGTTTAATTTCACCTGTGTATCTAAGACTTCCATAACTCCAAGAATCTCATTTCCAACCATAGCAACTTTTATTGTATGATCCACCAATGGATCTAAGATTAAGCCTTCGAAACCATATATACCTGTATCTGTTAAAGCAGTATAAGATAATAAATTGCTATGTGTAGCATTGGTTTTTGCAATACTAAGTTCTTTTATTTCCATTTTGTCATTATCTCTTGTATCCAAAGCTTGATCATACAGATTTAAAAATTGCTCAAAGCCAATAGCTTGTGATTTACCAGCTTCTGAATTCTCTAATTCAATAAAGTATCCTTCTCCAAGTATATCATTAATAATTCTTGAGGCAAGTTCATGCGTAACAGGCTGATTAGCTTGGTCTATTGTCAAATAATTAAATGTAGCGTCTTGACTTAATACTCTATAATATTTTGTATACCATTCATCATCTGGCGATGGCTGCATAAATGTTGTATCATATAAAGTAGTTGCTAATATTTTTACAATATTTGATTGTATACATGGCATTGAATATGTTGAAACAACAGGTTTCATTGTGGGGATTTTATCAATTGTATTCCCTATAATTTGCTCAATTTTATCTATGGTTTGTCCAATGTAAGGTGTCATTGTTTCAATGTAAGGAGCAAGTATTGGTTTTATTTCTTCTCCTTTCCAAGCGTATATTCCTCCTGCTAAAACTCCAAGCAATAATAATCCACCCATTGGTGATGATGATGGTGCTGGTGCTGGTTCGTTTCTTCTTTTTGAAGATGTTCTGTTATATGAAGCTGTTCTCCTTTGTGGGGTTCTTCTGCTCA
>LJHD01000254.1 GCA_001983475.1 Candidatus Epulonipiscium fishelsonii
AAAAAAACACTGTAAAAATAAGCTGCTGAATGGATATAAAAAAAGGTTGGTGGATGTAATATAAGGCTATAGGCAAATAATGTTGCTGCAAAGAAAAAAAGAAAGAGGCAAATGAAGTATATGTAAAGGTGAATATAGAATAAATAAGGTTGTTGAAATGGTGTGTAGATATATTGTGGTGATGTAAAAGAAAGGAGGGGAGCTAGAAAAAAAGATATGTTGGAGTGATGGAGGTAAGAGGAGAAAATGATATGATATAATTAAAATAAGTGACAAGGTACATAGAAAAAAGAAGTTTTTGGAAGAAAAGTATAGACAAGTGATAGGAAAATGTAGTATGCTAATAAGAAATAAATAAAAAAATCCCTGCTATACGGGAATATAGCAGGGGATAAAAAGGTGTATATTAGAAAAAACCATTTGGTTTAATTTGACTGGCTCGTCAATCCAATATACTCAATCAAACATGTACATAGTATAACATGAAAAAATGAGTGATGCAATAGGAAATTGATATATAGCATGAAAATTTGGTGATAAGAATATGAGAATGAGATAATGTACCCTGAGAAAATAGGGAGAATATGAAAATAGGATTAGATAAAATAACGATTAAAGATTTAAGAGTGCAAGGAATTGGTGTAAAAGAATTAAGTGAAATAAAAAGAGGTGAGAATATACAATATTGCTTGAAAGAAGATGGAGCTATAAAGGGAGTTGAATATCTGAAAATAATAGATGATAAATTTGGGTGTCTAAAAATTAGAAATAAAGAGATAAATGGTATAAATAAAAATGTTGTTATTCTTGAAATATGCAGGAAAAAAGGGGAAAATGTAATTCCTTTAAAAATAAAAGAAATGCAAAAACGTATAAAAGAAATAGCGGATTATATTAAAAAAACTTATAGTGTTGTGTTGGATGTAAAGACGGCAACGTACAAAGAGATAGAAATAAATTGTACAATGCAATTAAAAGATGAATATAGAAAATATACGAAATTGTTTGAAGTAATGATAGATAATGTTCCAGAGACTTATAAAATCTCAAATGCAATAAGAAGTACTAAAGATAAAGAGAATGTTATGTATTTGGTGAAAAATAAGTCAATGCAATTCAAGATATATAATAAAACGAATGATATATTGGCGAAAAATCCAAATGCAGTTATAGAAGAAAATTTGTTGAGGTTAGAATATTCTTTGAAGCAGGATAAAAATACAAAGAAAATAAAAAAGGTATTTGATACAATTAATGTATTTGGAGAAAATAGTATAACTCAAAAAATGATTGAAAATTTCTTTGAAAAACAATTTGAAAAAGATTTTGTGAAAAAAATAGATAAAAATATTGAAAAACAAAGAAAAAAAATAGTGAAAATGCTAAAAGAAGAAAAAGAAAAAAATAAAAATTATATTCAAAATGTGTGGGAATATATACAAACGAAAGAATTTAAAGAGCGATATGGAATATTGATTGACCTGCAAATTTTTATTGAAGCAATAAAAAAAGTAGATAAAAAAAATACTAATCGAACAATAAAAAGATTTGTAGATAATAGAAATAAAGAATTGTTACAAGAATACATGCAAGTGCAAAATAAATTAAATGAATTGATAATGAAAATTAAGGGGGGAAAAGAAAAAATAAAAACGAGTGAAAAGCAGCAGAAATATAAATTTAAAAGAGTGAAAAATATAAAAAGCATGGAGGAAGTGAAAAAAGACTGGAAAGTATTGAAAAATAAAGGCTCTATATGGTTAAAGTGGAAAAAAAAAATAAAAAAAATCCTTAAGAATAACAATAGACGGATTATAGTAATAAAAGGTAAGAAATAAAAAGCACGAATATGAAATTAAGAGTAGAAAAATAAGTATAGATAGAATAATGATAATATATTAGCAGCTTACTATATGACAATTAAATAGAATAATAATAATATATTAGCAGCTTACTATATGACAATTAAATAGAATAATAATAATATATTATCAGCTTACTATATGACAATTAAATAGAATAATAATAATATATTATCAGCTTACTAGTCACTAGTCATGAATAATAATGATATAGTAGCAGCTTACTAGTCACTAGTCATGAATAATAATGATATAGTAGCAGCTTACTAGTCACTTGTCTGGTAATAGAGTGAAGATACTAGAAGCTAAGAGTGTATGATAAAAGTATGATGACTAATAATGATGATTAATGATGATATAGTAGAAGTTTACTAGTCACTTGTCATGAATAATAATGATATAGTAGCAGTTTACTGAGTCTTTTATTTGATGATAGAGTAAAGGTGATGGAAGAAAAGATAAGAGTATGATGAATGAATAATGATGATATAGTGGAAGTTTACCAAGCTACTTGTCTGGCGATAGAGTGAAGAAGAGAAAATAAGAGTGTGAATGCTAGATGAGAGGTGATAGGTATATAAGATAAGGGTGGAGGATAAAAAAGCCAAATAGAGTGTAAAAAAATAGAAATAAAGACGATGTAAAGATTAGGAGATTGGCAAAAGTAAAAGGTTAAAGAGATTTTTATAAACTGATTTATGAAAAAAGGCTATAATGTGAAGTGGGCGAAAGTTGATGAATAGTGTAAAATTTAAAAGAAGTGAAGTGTGTAAAAAAGAATGAGTATAAAAAGAATGAGAATGAGAATTGCTGATAAAAAAAATAGAAATAAAGACAATGTAAAGATTAGGATATTGGCAAAAGCAAAAGAAGAATGGGTATAAAAAGAGTGAGAATGAGTATTGTTGATAAAAAAAGAATGGGCATAAAAAGAGTGGATATAAAAAGAGTGAGAATGAGTATTGTTGATAAAAAAAGAATGGGCATAAAAAGAGTGATGGGTGTTCGTTTGGGGCATGCCCTAAAGGACAAAAAATAGGAAATAATAATTTGCCTGAAAATCAAGGTTTAAAAGTGTTCGTAAAAGTGGAAAATGAAAAAATGAACGAAAGTTTGCGGAAGTGCTTGACTTCAAACGGACACAAATGTTATGATTAAGCTATCAAACATAAGAGGTGGTTTAAATGGCAAATATAGCATATATTAGAGTATCGACAATAGAACAGAATGAAGAAAGACAGGAGGAAAGTTTAAGAAAGAGAAATATTAAGATAGATAAAAAATTTATAGAAAAAGTAAGTGCTAAAGATACAAATCGACTGGAATTACAAGAGATGCTAGAATATATAAGAGAGGGGGATGTGGTATATATAGATGATTTTAGCAGATTGGCTAGAAGTACAAAGGATTTGCTGGAATTAGTAGAGTTATTAGAAAAAAAGAAAGTTGTGTTGGTTTCGCTGAAAGAAAATATTGACACATCAACGGCACAGGGAAAGTTAATGTTAACAATGCTAGGAGCTATAAATGAATTTGAAAGACAAAATATGTTGGAAAGGCAGAGAGAGGGAATAGCAATAGCAAAAGCACAAGGTAAATATAAAGGGCGTGAAAAAGTGCCATATCCTAATAATTGGGAGAGTGTATATAAAGATTGGAGAGAACGAAAAATTAAGTCAAAAGAGGCGATGGAAATACTGGGATTAAAGAAAACAACGTTTTACAAACTCAAAGAAGAATATGAAAAAAAACTTATAGAACCTTGAAAGGAATGATGGATGATTATAATTTAGAGATGTAACAAAGTTAGCTAGTTGATAGGTAGCTTTGTTATGCGTTTAAAGAGCTTGGTTTTTGGTCGTGGCGTAGAAGTGAGAATGATTATAATTTAGAGATGTAACAAAGTTAGCTAGTTGATAGGAGGCTTTGTTATGCGTTTAAAGAGCTTGGTTTTTGGTCGTGGCGTGGAAGTGAGAATGATTATAATGATTGAGTAAAAATATACAAAAAACTTATAAAAGGAAATTTATTATTGGTAAGATTAAAGTCTTAAAAATATAGATATCGAGGGTAAATGGCAAAATAAAATTATAGTTTATGGATGAAAATAGTTGACAATATATCGAAAAATGTATATAATATATATTATACTACATATTGTGACCCGCAAGAAATGACGAGGTACGTTAATATGTGAACAAATAAAACTACGAAGTGTGAGCGACATACCAAAGGCGAAATACCTTGAACAAGTGCCGAGTATAGTGCGTAGAGACTATACAATAAAATGATAAGGGCGTAGACCCGATGGAAATAAAACTACGAAGTGTGAGCGACATACCAAAGGCGAAATACCTTGAACAAGTGCCGAGTATAGTGTGTAGAGACTATACAATAAAATGATAAGGGCATAGACCCGATGGAAATAATGATAAGTAAGAAATGGCTGTTGTTATACGGCTATAGCAAGAAAATATTGATACAGAGGCTAATTATTTAATGAGTTTTATGGTATTGACCAACAAGTTAGTAGTATTAATATGTAGGTGAGTTTGGACAAGTAAGTTGAGCTGGATTGAGATTGAGATTGATAATCGATAGCGTATATGAGTATTAAAGTACAATGAATGTTATGTCGTTGTATAATAAAGGTTATTGATTTTGCGAATATAAAAAAATGGAGGTTGAGACGGCAAAAAAGATAATATAAATAAAAAAGTTGGAGGGATAATAAAAATAATAAAAAATCGATTATTTTCAAGTAAGAAAAGAGTAAGAAAAATAAAATAAAATAATATAATGTGTAGTGTTTATAAGGGTTGTGATGTATTTTTGGTAGTGAAAATAATCGATAAAAAGAAAAAATAATCGAATAAAAAAATAAATCACAAGCAAGCATTACTAATTGTAGTGAATAAAGAAAAAAGAGCTTCTAAAGAAATTAAAATCTTTAAGGAGCTCTTTTTTAGCGTTAAAAATAAAAAAATATTGTGAAATATATACAAAATAAAAAGAATATAGCTAAAAAATAGGAAATATATACTAAAAAATATTAAAATGGTAGATGGAAATAGATAAAAGTTAAGGAGGAAAATTAAGGTTGTTATTAGTAAAAAAACAGGTTATAAATGTATATATTATTATAAAAAACGTCATTAAAAAATGAAAAAAAGAAAGGAAAAGAGAATGAAAAATCGATGTAAAATTGATACAATGCAACTAAAAATAAAAAATGAGGAAATAGCAAGTTGTGAAGGAATAAAGGTGATGTCTAAGGATAAAGAGGGTAGTTGGAATGTAAAAATGCACTTGTCAAAATTAGAGGGCGAATATGAGGGTGATAATTATAGTTATTTCAAACAAATGAAAAAATTTGATGAAGTGCTGCAAGAAATAGCTCCAAATGATGAAATAACTATAACACGTATAGATATATGTTTTGATTTTTTGGAAAGTTTTAATGAAATGTTAGCATATGGATATATATTGAGTAAAATATATCAGAGAATTAAAGGTAAGGGTGAAATAATTTTTATAGTTTCTGATGATACAAACAAAATAACGTCAATGGAAATAAAGACATCAAGCGAAATGTTGTATATATATGATAAAGAAAAAGAAAGTTGTGGAAAACATGCGTACAAAACAAGAGTGGAAATGAGGTTGATGCGAAAGAGTATAAAAGATATAGAGAAAGTGTGGGTGATAATGGATAAGATAATAGAGGGGATAATTGAAATAGCTAACATGAAACTAGACGAAATAATGCAAGAAGTAGCAGATGATTTAGTGGTTCGATATGAAGACGAAAAAGCAGAGGGAAAAGTAAAAAATTTAAGTGAATTTGTGCGAAAATATAAATATAAAATAGTAGTTAGAGATATAATGGAAAGATTATACGAACAATCGGGCATGCAAGGAAAAATTAGGGATTGGTTAAATAAATATAGAAGAACTAACAATATAAAGTTTGAAGAAAAAAAAGAAATACAAAGAAAGATAGAAGAATTGCAAATGATGCTAAAAGCATATTTGAATAGTTGATTAATGGCGTACCAATAGTACGCCATAGCAAGATTAGGGAGATGAAAACTTAAGCAGGGTATGCAGAGCTAAAGAGTAAAAAAATAGTGTATTGTCTATATATATAAGATACAAAAACCAAAAAATATAAATTGGATATGGTTGAAAGATAGTAAAAGTAACTATAAAAAATAGTTTAAGGATAGTAAAAGTAACTATAAAAAATAGTTTAAGGATAGTAAAAGTAACTATAAAGCATAAATTGAAGTAAGTATATTGTACATAAATAAAAAATAAGAAGTAAAAGTTGGATATATAAAATATAATTATGATTAATGTGTCAGTTGTTGTGGAAAATAGATGATAAATCGAAGTAGATACATTAACGTGAATTGTTTATAGTATCTAGTAGTGGTTTGGGTGAGGTTTAAGTGGATTGTTTGGAGCTGTACGGGGCGGCTGTATCTATGGGTTTAGGATTTGGTGGTAGAAAGGTATATTAGTTGTTAAGGGGCAAATTATGGCGTGTAGCTTGCGTTGGTTATATTTGTTAGCTGGTATGATTAAATATTAATGCTAATTCCTGCTAAAAGTATATAGGGAATTAAATCTGACTAAAATTAATATAATAAAATTGGTTAAAGTGATATATTAAAGTAAAATTTAAGTGTGAAAGAGAATGTTAAAGTAATACATTAACTGAAAAAATTCTGAACTTTATAGTGATTTGTGCTTTTGGTGCAATAAGGTATATGTGGATATAGGCGAATAAAGTTAGTGACAGGAAAAGATGTATTGAAGTTGGAGATGAAAGAGGAGAGAAGTGTCATGATATGATTATAAGAATGAATTGTGTGCATGTATAGTATTTTAAAAGAAAATAATTATATATTATATTTGTATAAATATATATTATATAAATATATATTATATAAATATACATTGTATAATTACGAATGTATATTGTATAGATGAGAGTGTAGAGGTTGAGTTAAATGTGGAGGTAAAATAATAGCGGTTATGATATGTGATTTTAATATGAATGGAGAGTTATTTTGTGTATGATTTAAGGGATAATTATTAAACGTTGTAGAAGAAAATAAAGTCATAGTGATGGATAATGCAATGGTTCATAAAAAAGTGATTTAATTAAGTTATGTGAAGAGATTTATAAAAATATACAATTAATATTTTTTGCTGCCATATTCTCCAGAGTTAAATTTTATAGAAAAATATTGAGCAAGTCTAAAAAGAAAAATTAAAAAAATACATAAAGATATTGAATTAATACTGTTTTTGATAAATAAAAAGTCTGTTATATGCATAAAGTGGGAAGTGAAGAAGTATTGCTTTTTGGAATGATATACTTTGAAAAAAACACTGTAAAAATAAGCTGCTGAATGGATATAAAAAAAGGTTGGTGGATGTAATATAAGGCTATAGGCAAA
>LJHD01000255.1 GCA_001983475.1 Candidatus Epulonipiscium fishelsonii
TGGTAGAACACCAGCCTTCCAAGCTGGTTACGTGGGTTCGATTCCCATCACCCGCTTAAAAAGCTAGTCATTATATGACTGGCTTTTTTTTGTAATAAAAAGAAATAGTTTTCTACATATGACTTATAGGATTTGGGAGTCTCAATAGAAGCTCCGTTACTGTAACACTATACTATAAAGAAAATAACTTGATTTGTTAAATAAAAATTTCAATATACTAGTCATAAAGAATAATATATAATAATATTATTCTTTATGTGCTTTAGGGCGTTGAATAAATTAATGATGATAAATTTTTAATTTCTCATCGTCATTCAGGAGCAAAAAAGTAAATAATTTTTAAAGCGGGGAATTGGGACCACCTCAATCAGGGCTTTGGCACGAACCCAATTTATTTTATTCTTTTGCTGTAAACAAATATTATTACAATATAAAGAAATCAGCTTTGTTGATTAACTAAATAAAAATGAATTATTCAACAACCTATATTTAAAATAGTATAATAATATATAGAAATAGGAGTGATAATATGATAATTGTAGCTTTAAATGGAAGTAATAGAAAACAATATACTTATGGCTTAATTAAAAGTGTAGCAGATATTTTAAATCAACATGAAATTAACATAGAAATTATAAATTTATTTGAATATGAAATAAAAGAATGTATTGGTTGTGAAAGGTGTATTTTAACAAATAAATGTGTATTGAAGGATGATACTCAATTAATTATGAATAAACTTGTTCAGGCGGATGGAATTATATTAGCATCGCCTGTGTATATGCAAAATTTATCTGGAAAATTAAAAACTTTTATAGACCGAACTTGTAAATGGTTTCATAGACCAGAAGTGTATGGAAAACCAGTTCTTGCACTGGCAACAACAAAGGGATCAGGTTTAAAAAATACTTTAACTTATTTAGAAAAAGTTATAATTCAATGGGGTGGAATAAATGCTGGAATAATTGGACGAAATGTAAGAACCATTAATGAGCCAGTAAGTCTTAAAGAATGTAATAAAATAATAAATTATTTAAAAAATCCTAAATATACTTATGCACCTTCATTAGAAAGTTTAATAAATTTTCAGGTTCAGAAAGTGTTATCAGACCATATGATAGAAAATGATAAAAAATATTGGCAAGAAAAAGATTGGTATAATAAATCTTATTATTTTGATTGCAAAATAAGTTTTATTAAACAATTAATTGTTACTCAATTTTACAAAATGTTTTACAAAAAAATACATAGTAATAAAAAATTTAAATCTTTAAATTAAAGATTATGTTGAAGGAGTGACCTATTAAAACTCGAAGAGAAGATTTATGGGTAACACTCCTGCACCTATATATAATAATTTAAATAAAATATTCTTTCCATAGTTTTTTTCAATTCATTTCAATACCTACAGAGCTGTAGGTATTCTTGCCTGTTCTGGTTAAATTGTAGGAGCTTTTGATAATTAATTTACAAAAAATTGAAAATTTTTGTAAAAAACCGTTGACTTATTAAATCATATAGTGTATTATTAATCAAGTCGGTAGCACTTAAGTGGT
>LJHD01000256.1 GCA_001983475.1 Candidatus Epulonipiscium fishelsonii
CAGATTTAAGAACCAATTTAAATAAAGATTGTAATCTTGAAATTCTAACTTTTGAAGATGATGGCGGAAAATGGACATTTAGACATACAGGGGCTCATATTCTGGCTCAAGCTGTAAAAAATCTTTATCCAGATGTAAAACTTGCAATTGGACCAGCAATTCAAACAGGATTTTATTATGATTTTGATATAGATAAACATTTTACGGAAGAAGACTTAGCTAAAATTGAAGCTGAGATGAAAAAAATTGTTAAAGCTAAATATGATTTAGAAACATTTACTTTATCGAAAGAAGAGGCATTAAAGTTGATGAAGGATGAACCTTATAAAATAGAACTTATTAATGATTTGCCTGATGGTGAAATAATTAGATTTTATAAACAAGGTGACTTTGTAGACTTATGTGCAGGGCCTCATCTATTAAATACAAAATCTTTAGAAGCATTTAAGCTTCTTTCGACTGCTGGTGCATATTGGAAAGGCAGCGAAAAGAATAAAATGTTATGTAGAATTTATGGAACTGCATTTTCTAAAAAAGCAGATCTAAAAACTTATTTAGACCGAATTGAAGAAGCTAAAAAACGAGACCATAGAAAATTAGGTAAAGAATTAGAACTATTTGTTATTATGGATGAAGGACCAGGGTTTCCATTCTTTTTACCAAAAGGAATGGTACTAAGGAACAATCTTATTAATTATTGGAGAGAATTACATCAAAAAGCAGGTTATAAGGAAATTTCCACTCCTATTATTTTAAATAAAGAATTATGGCTAACAAGCGGACATTGGGAACACTACCGTGAAAATATGTATACTACTATAATTGATGAAATGGATTTTGCAGTAAAACCTATGAATTGTCCTGGATGTATGTTGGTATATAAATCAAAACTTCATTCATATAAAGATTTTCCTCTTAGAATGGGTGAGTTAGGTCTTGTGCACAGACATGAACTTTCTGGAGCATTACATGGTTTAATGCGTGTAAGAAACTTTACACAGGATGATGCACACATTTTTATGTTGCCAACTCAAATTAAACCTGAAATAGAAAATATTATGAAATTAATTGATGAAGTTTATAATGCTTTTGGATTTAAATATAGAGTAGAAATTTCAACTAAACCAGAAGACAGCATTGGAGAAGAAGAAGTTTGGGAGACAGCTACACAATCTCTTATTGATGCAATGACAGAACTAGGCTATGATTATAAAATCAATGAAGGTGATGGTGCATTTTATGGCCCTAAAATTGATATTAAACTTGAAGATAGTCTTGGGCGTACTTGGCAGTGTGGAACTATTCAACTAGATTTTCAACTTCCAGATAGGTTTGACCTTGAATATATTGGTTCAGATGGAGAAAGACACAGACCAGTTATGATTCACCGTGTAGTTTTTGGTAGCATTGAAAGATTTATTGGTATTCTTACAGAACACTTTGCAGGTGCTTTTCCAACTTGGCTTGCTCCTGTTGCTGTGAAAGTTTTACCTATTTCTGATAAATATATGGATTACGCAGATAGTGTGGTAAAACAGCTTAATGAAAAAGGAGTAACAGCAGAAGCTGATTATAGAACTGAAAAAATAGGGTATAAAATACGTGAAGCACGTATGGAAAGAGTGCCTTATATAGTAGTAGTTGGGATTGAAGAACAAGAAAACACCAGTGTTTCAGTGAGAAGCAGACAAAAAGGTGAAGAAGGCAGCTTTCCTTTAAATGAATTTATTGATAGAGTTAGTTCTGAAATTAAAACAAAATTTAATTATCATACAAATATTACCAATGAATTTTCAAAAAATGTTCCCGTACAATAAATTTGTAAGTTGACAACTAAAATAGTATATGATAAAATGATAATCGTTAAAATAAAAGTAGAAGCTATCCTTCTCACCTTATGATGTAAAATTAATAAGGTCATTCAAATGAACGTTAATGAATGAATGGGTAGTCTTGTGCTATCCATTTTTTTTAGTTGAAATTTTTCAATTAAATTTAAAAGTGAAATTTTTAGGAGGTGTAGTCCCATTAACGAGGCAATGATTAACGAACAAATTCGTGACAAAGAGGTTAGATTAATAGGTGCAGATGGTGAACAAATAGGTATTATTTCAGCAAGAGAAGCACAAAGAATGGCAAATGAAAAAAACCTAGATTTAGTAAAGATTGCTCCACAAGCAAAACCACCAGTTTGCAAAATTATGGATTATGGAAAGTATAAGTTTGACGCAGCTAAAAAAGAAAAAGAAGCAAGAAAGAAGCAAAAAACAATTACTGTAAAAGAAGTTAGGCTTTCACCTAATATCCAACAAAATGACCTTAATACTAAGCTGCGAAATGCACAAAAATTCTTACAAGACGGCGATAAAGTTAAAATTTCGGTTGTCTTTAGAGGTAGAGAAATGATGCATAAAGATAGAGGGTTTGAAATTTTAGACCAAGCTACAGCGCAGTTAAAAGAATTTGGCGAAGCAGACGGAAAGCCAAAGTTAGAAGGAAAAAGCATGGGTGTTTTGGTATCTCCAAAATAAGTAGCTTATATTTGTATCATAATAATAGAAAACAACTAGGAGGATGTACAATGCCTAAATTAAAAACAAATAGTGCGGCAGCTAAAAGATTTAAAGTAACAGCGACAGGAAAATTAAAAAGATCACATGCTTATACAAGTCATATCTTAACTAAGAAATCTCCAAAAAGAAAACGTAACTTAAGAAAATCTACACTTGTATCACATGCAAATGAAAAACAAATGAAACGCTTATTAAATGTATAAGGAGGGTTACAAATGGCTAGAGTTAAAGGTGGCGTAACCACTAAAAAAAGACACAAAAGAGTATTGAAATTAGCAAAAGGATATAGAGGCGCTAAATCAAAACAATTTAGAACAGCAAAACAAGCTGTAATGAAATCTTTAAATTATGCTTATGTTGGAAGAAAATTAAGAAAAAGGGAATTTAGAAAACTTTGGATTGTTCGTATAAATGCAGCAGCACGTATGAATGGTCTTTCATATAGCAGATTTATGAATGGATTAAAAAATGCAAATATAAACATTAATAGAAAAATGTTAGCAGATCTTGCAATTAGTGATGCAAATGGATTTACTCAATTAGTTGAAACTGCTAAATCAAATTTAAAATAATAAAATAACTTCTAGAAGAGGGCAAAAACCTCCTCTAAAAGTTATACATATCATAATAAGAGTAAATTTTACTTATTATTTATCTAAGAATTTCTTTAATATATCTGTTTTCGGATTTTTTAAAATATCTAGTGGACCACTTTCTATAATATTTCCCTTGTTCATAAAAATAATATAATCAGCAAATTGTTTTAAAAATTCCATTTCATGTGTTACAAATATAAATTCAATTCCACTAGTTTTCAAATCTATAATTGACTTAAGAACTTCCTTGGTTAGAATTGGATCAAGTGCAGCGGTTGGTTCATCCATGAATATTAAAATAGGATTAGTAGAAAGTGCTCTTGCGATTGATGCTCGTTGAGCTTGCCCACCAGATACTTGAGATGGTAGTTTGTCAACTACTGCTTCAAGATGTAATTGTGTTAAAAGTTTCTTTAATATGTCTTTTGCAACTTGAATATCCATCTTTTTTATCTTTTCTAATATTAGTAATATATTTTGCCCCACAGTTAAATGCGGAAATAAATTATGCTTTTGGAATACATAACCTATTGTTTCTTGAAATTGCTTTTTTTGAGTTATAGGTGAAATTCCATTAATTGAAATGGAACCTATTTCAGGGTCTTCAATTCCAGCTAGTTGTCTAAGCAATGTAGATTTTCCACAACCAGATTCCCCTATTATCCCAATAGAACTTACATTATTTATGTCCAAGGATAAATTATTTAAAATAATTTCCTTATTATACTTTTTAGTTATATTTTTAAACTCTAGTTTCATGGGCTTACCTTCTTTCCAAGATATTTTGCCAATAGTGATAAAGGAATAGTAATAATAAGATACATAAGCCACATTATATAATATCCTTCGATAAAAGCATAACTTTTGTTTGAAATAACTGTAGTCATATATGTAATTTCAGAAATAGATATAATATTTAATAAAGCAGAACCTTTTATTACACTGGATAAATTATTTATTAAAGAAGGAATAAAGGGTTTTATCATTTGTGGCAAAATAATATATCTATATTTTTGATACCATTTAAAATTATAAAGATTCATTACAACATATTGGTCATATCCTACAACAGCAGCAGTACTTTCATATGCATTTGCCACATATGGACTGTTATACAAAATCATAGCGATAATACCCAAAAATAATTTGTTTTTATTATCTATTAATTGTCCAACAGGATATACTACTAAAAAAATCATAACAAGTAATGGTGTTCCCATTATGATTTCACTGAAAACTTCTGCTATTGCACGAATTATTACTATACTGGAGCGTAACATCATAAAAACAACAAATCCTAAAATTAATGTTCCTATTAAAGTTAGTAAGCTTATCCAAATTGTTGTAAAAAAAGCTTCTATTAGTAGTGGATAATTTGATAATATTAAATCATATCTAGGATTGGGTATAGTATATATAATCGCAATTCCTATTAGAATCGTAAATATAAGTATAACAAAAACATATTGGATTTTATTTGGCACAACGAAAGAAGGTATAGCATACCTATTTTCGTTATTATTTTTTTTTCTATTCATTTATTCTCCTTTTAATTTCTTGGATTTATAATATAACTTAAGCCTAAATCTTCATTGAAAAAAAACTTAGCTATAATAGGGTCATACTTTTCAGCTATTTGATCATATAATCCACCATCTTCATACATAGAATTAATAAATTCATTTGATTTATTCAACATATCGTTATCACCTTTTCTAACAGCAAAATTTGAAGCATCTTGGTCTAATATTCCAGAATAAACTATTGTGTTTTCTGGGTCAGCAGCATGAAATGAATTAGCGTTTGATGTAAGTAAAATATCAGATAAGCCTTGTGATATTTCTACGATACCAGTTCCAATATCAGTTATTTCTGTTACTTCAATACCTTTGCTTTGAGGGTAATATACGCTCTTTGTACCTGCTAGACCAATAAAATTTGCATCTTCAATAGCAAAAAACTCATCTTCAGGCATATTGTTGGTAATATTATTTTTTATAGCAAAGTCTTTATTTACTAGTGCAAAGGTGGAACCATATCTATAAGGAACAGAAAAGTCCACTTTTTGCTCTCGCTCTTCAGTTTTAGCCATATCTGCAATTAAAACATCTACATCTCCCATTTCAAGTGCTGGTATAAGTAAAGAAAAATCTGTGTTCACTATTTCAACTTCCATGTTTAGATATTCCCCAAATGCTTTTGCGATATCAACTTCAAATCCCGCTGGAGAACCCTTATCATCAATATAGGAAAATGGTGGAAACTTTAGGTCTACTCCTACTTTTAAGATGTTATTAACTTCTTGGTTTATTGTAGAGGCGTGGGTTTCAATTGTAGAATTTGCTGAGTCAGAACTACAACCGACTATACCTGTACATAATATTATAAATGTAGCTATTTTATTAATCCGATTCATTTTATTCAAACCTTTCTTATTATTTAATCAGTAAAACTTATTTATTATCTGTAGTACAATTAAAAAATGATTATAAATATTCAGCTGAAATTAATTAATAATATTTTAGAATAAAGTTACATTAATTTGCTGGAGTTACAATATAGTCTAAACCTAAGTCATCATTATGTAAAAATTCTGCTATAATAGGGTCATATTTTTCGGCCATTTGATTGTACAATCCACCATCTTCATACATAGAAGCAATAAATTCATTTGCTTTTTCAAGCATTTCACTATCACCCTTTCTAACAGCAAAATTTGAAGCGTCTTGAGCTTTTATTCCTTCATATACTGTGGTATTTTCTGCGTCAGCAGCATGGAATGAATGAATTTCATTTGAAGCAATTAAAATATCAGCTAAACCTTGTGATATCTCTATTAATCCTGTTCCGATTTCAGTTACTTCAGTTACTTTAACCCCTTTACTTTGAGGATAATAAACACCTTTTGTTCCTGAAAGTCCAACAAAATTTGCATCTTCAATAGCAAAAAATTCATCTTCAAGCATGTCGTTTGTTATATTATGTAAGTTTGCAAAATCTTTATTTACTAATGCCAGTGTAGAGCTGTATCTATAAGGAACAGAAAAATCCACTTTTTGTGCCCTGTCTTCAGTTTTAGCCATATCAGCAATTAAAATATCTACATCTCCTGTTTCAAGTGCGGGTATAAGTAAAGAAAAATCTGTATTTACTATCTCAACTTCTTTACCTATAAATTCACCAAATGCATTTGCAACATCAATTTCAAAACCAGCAGGAG
>LJHD01000257.1 GCA_001983475.1 Candidatus Epulonipiscium fishelsonii
TATCAGTCAACTATAATGGTATGCCCTAAACTAAAGGGCATACTGGAATAGCAGAAATGAATTTGTTCTTTAATCACTTTAGAATCACTTGCCTTTAGGCATGGGGGATGTCAATTGTTGATTTATTGTCAGACCTTTTTATTATTAATTAAAGTTAACCAGTAGTGCTAGTCAAATATTTTATTATATTAGATGTAATTATAAGCGAGGATTGGGGAATAAAATTCCCAACTCCCCGCTTTAAAAGTTATTTACTTCTAATTAAAGATAGTGTAAATTTATTGACCGTATGTTTTAGATAATGTTATTCTTTATATCTACCATACATTTTATTTATTTCATCTGTATAAGTATTATCTTCATTATAAACTATAAGTGGAGCTTCTACTTTCAGCTCTGAGTTACCATATTTTGTTCCCTCAATTAGCATCATTGTTGGAGCCTTTGATATTTTGGGATAAACCATCCTCATTCGTTTTGGCTCAATCCTATATTTACGCATCAGCTCGACTAAATCCACTAGCCTGTGAGTTCTATGGATCATAACCAATTTTCCTCTTTCTTTTAAAAGATGGCTGCTAGCATCTATAATATCTTCCAAGGTACAAGTTATTTCATGACGTGATATAGTTTTTGAATAATTATTATTTTGTAACCCATTATTATTTTTCATATATGGAGGATTACAAGTTATAGTATCAAATTGTTCTTGAATAAAGTGTTGTCTATAATCCATAATATTTATACACTTTACTTGAATATCATTTTGTAGATTATTTAAAATAATAGATCTACTTGCCATTTCAGCCATATTTTCTTGAACTTCTATGGCAGTATATCTTCCTTTCTTATTAATACCATGCATTAATATAGGAATAATTCCTGTTCCTGTTCCAATGTCAAGAATTTTTTGATTTTGTTTTATTACTTTTGCATAATGGGCTAATAAAACTGCATCTATGCCAAAACAGAATACTTCTGAATTTTGAATTATATGGTATCCATTACATTGAATATCATCTAATCTTTCGTTAGGTTTAAACAATATTATCATGCCTTTCACTACAATGTTTATTGCATTTCTTTTTAATTTTAATGTCGCTGCTATTATAAAAAATTGCTTCTTTTTCATCTTTATCTTTCATTTTTACAGCTACCTTAATTTGTTCTCTTAAGACATTTACAGCTAAAACTTCGCCTTTTCCATCTGGTGTTAAAACAATATCTCCAATATCTGGTAATTTTTCTCTAATTTCTACATAACAATCTTCTTCATATTTTAAACAACACATTAATCTACCACAAATACCTGAAATTTTTACAGGGTTTAGAGAGAGATTTTGATCTTTAGCCATTTTGATTGATACTGGATGAAAATTTTCTAAAAATGTTGAACAACATAGTTTTCGCCCACAAATTCCTATTCCGCCACACATTTTAGTTTCATCCCTTACACCAATCTGTCTAAGTTCTATGCGTGTTCTAAAAATTGAAGCCAATTCCTTTACTAAATCTCTAAAGTCTATTCTATCCTCTGAAGTAAAATAAAATAATAATTTATTTCCATCAAACAGATATTCTGCTTCAATTAACTTCATATTTAACTTATGTTTAAAAATTTTTTCTTTGCATATAAAAAAAGCTTCTTTTTCTTTTGCTCTATTAGCTTTCAAAGTTTTTTCATCTT
>LJHD01000258.1 GCA_001983475.1 Candidatus Epulonipiscium fishelsonii
TTGAAGATTTTGCATCACTTATGAACTATACAGCCCAAAAGTTCGGAGCGTATAATTCAAATTTTGTTAATCCTCATGGATATCACAATCCAAACCACTATACCACACCATATGATTTAGCATTTATCGCCAGAGCTTGTTTTTTAAACCAAGATTTAATCAACATAGCAAATACTTCAACATATCTTCTTAATAAATTAAATAACGGCTCATCAATACTCCTTGAAAATAGCTCTGAGTTTTTGGATCCAAACTCAATTAATTTTAACCCATATGTTGTTGCTTCCAAAACAGGCTATCATACCCCCGCAGGTTACACATTAGTAAGCAAGGTTGAATATGACAGTATTCCTCTTATAGGAGTTATTTTAAAAGGCACTAAATCCACTAGGTTTGTAGATATGAATGCTATGTTTGAATACGGGAAACAAAACTTCGCTCTTTCCTACAAAAATAACGGCTATATAGTTGAAAATATATCATATTCTGAAGTAGCTAAGCCTTTTGTTGAATATGCTCTAAATAGAAATTGGATTTACAACTCTACAAAACACTATCAAACTGTAATTACTTCTAAAGAGTTTATAGAAATATTAATAAATGCGTTTCCTGAAATTGACCCCTTTATTTTTTACGGAATGTTGCCTACAACAGATTATTCCATTTATAAAGAAGAAATTTTCCTTTCACCTGAAAGATTAGAGGAAATCTTACTAGAAGTTGAAAAGCATTTTTCGCTAAACCAATCTTTTTTAGATAGTGGAATTTTAAATCAAATTTATTCTACATTCCAAAATTATAACATCACTTATGAAGAAGCTATTTCCATTATATATTATTTTAGATCTTATATAAATACCAGTATTCCTTATGTCTTTAATTCAAGTATGAACAAGGATTTTCTTATAGCTTAAACATCTTTATGCACAATAAAAAGGGAGCAAATTTGCTCCCTTTTTTATATAGTAATAGATATAGGATTTGTTTCTAGCTTTACAATTGGAGATTTAGCATAATATACTGCACAAATAACAATTTGTATTACAGTTGAAATTGGTATAGCAAGCCCTATATTAAAAAGTGATACAGGTTCAATCAAGCTAAATAAATA
>LJHD01000259.1 GCA_001983475.1 Candidatus Epulonipiscium fishelsonii
TTAATAATTCCTTTTTCATTTAATTTTGGTTCACGTGCATTTAATCTCAGTGCAAATTCAGCTTTGGCAAAAATTATATCTATTTCACATATGGTACTAAAATTTAATTCTAGTTCTAATGTAATTTGACTTATTTGTTCTGTAAAATTAGTTAAAATCTTTTCTATTTCATCTTGTTCTTTAACTTCTAAAATTCTAATTTGGTTATTCATTTCAACTGTTGCAATAGGTTCCATAAAGACTGTTGCCCCAGTTGAAGACTGATCATATACAACACCCTTAAACGCACTTTTATGTTCAATTTTTATAGGAACACAATATCTGTCAGATCTAATTGTTATGACATTTTCTTGCAACATGTCTTGATACTGCTTAGATTGTAAAATTCCTTGCATTGTTTCTTTTATTTGTGAACTTAACTTATTCTTTTTTCTTCTAATTTGAGCAAGTTCAATAGTTGCATCATCTGCAAATTCGTTTGGAGAGATGATACAACGATTAATTTCATGTTCTAAAATTGGAAATGATGTTAGTTTTTCAAAGTACGGCATAACTTGGCTAAAATCTTCATAGCTTATAGTTTCGATTTCTTCACTAACATATTTTTTTAATAAACGTGCACATTTTAAAACTTTTCCCATATTCAAAATTTCACCGCTGCTTAAAATAGATCCGATCTGAACCCTTTTTATAGAAGATGTGATTTCTTCAATATTATTAATTGGCGGTCTACCTTTTTTTACACTTAAATTTATAGCATGACTAGTTTCTTTTTGAAGCCTATAAATTTCTTTAGGTATATTTAGTGGTACAAAATTTAAAATTTGTTCTTTAGCTTGATGTGAAACAGCAAAAGTTGAAAGCATTTCACAGATTTTAAAAAACTCTAGTTTATTTAAAGCTTTTTTATTCATAACAATTTCCTTTCTAAAATTAACAGTTTTCTTATTTATATAGGTTGTTGAACAAATTGATTAACTTGGAAATAGTACATATTTTTACATAAAAGGTAGAGTACTATCCTTTATATAGTGTTGTAACCAATAACCCAACAAAATAACCCAACAACTTGTACAGTTGATTTTTATAGTCTTACATCTATTATATCAAATTTTAATATTTATTTTTATACTTTTTCATTTGTTCAACAACCTATTATAGTAAACGTACTTATAAACCGAAATGTTTTTTTGATAATTTGAGACTTTCCACTATATAATAAAATTTAGTTACTACTATTTCAAAGTACTATTACTTATTATTAATAAAAAAGGTATTAAGCATACTCTGCCCAATACCTACTCTATAATACGAACACCTTTTACATAGTTTCTACTATAATACGGATTTCCTAGATCACTAATCATTACTCCATTTGTCCCATCTGCATGAAGAAATTGTCCTTCGTTAATATATATCCCCACATGCGAAATGCTACCATTATTTACGCCATCTGTATCAAAAAAAACTAAATCTCCAGATTGTAAGTCAGCTTTTTTTATTATGTTACCATCATTTGCTTGATTACAAGAAACTCTACTGATTTCAAGGTCAAACGTATCAAATAATTGTTGTGTAAACCCTGAGCAATCTACACCATTATGCAAATTATTTCCACCCCACACATAAGGAGTTCCTATAAAATCCATACCATATTCAACAATTTCATCACCTTTTGCTACAACATATGGTATATTATTATTTACTTGGATATAGTCTTGATATATCCATCCTGTTGTATTGTCTAATTGAACCTTATACCACTCATCATTTCTACCAAAAACCTGTATCTTACTATTTCCTAAAAGCTTTACTATTTCTGAATCTAAACTTGGATAGCTTCGTACATTTACTGCATCTGCATTAATTTTTCCTTGTACCCCTATTGGTTCTGGGAAAATTCTGGCTTCACATATAGGGGATATAATCATTAAACATACAATGATTATAGATAAGTTCGATTTCATCTAACATCTTACCTCCATAGTATAAGCTGTTTATAATCTTATAAAAGATTGGTTCCCATACCTACAGAATGGGAATTATAAAGTGATCAAAGGACGAATTAATTTTTATTAATTAATGCTTGTAAGAATGTACAACCTATTTAGAGTAGTAGACTCTCCTAATAAGTCTGACTCAATCTTCTAGCTTTTAACAATTAGATTAAATTTAAGATTATAAACAGATTTTTAAATTATTATTACTATTTTTTATTATTACTTAACGTTTAAAACTTTATACATAAACAAGAAAAATTTTTTTACCATT
>LJHD01000260.1 GCA_001983475.1 Candidatus Epulonipiscium fishelsonii
GTACTTGGAAAACTTGTTATAATACCTGGAATATTTTTATCATTAGCAATTCTTTTAGGATTTAAAGGAGTTGAACTTGCTTCTTTAATGGCTATGTTAGCAAGCCCCACAGCTGTATCATCATTTACAATGGCACAAAGCATGGGTGCAAATGATGAATTAGCTGGACAAATCGTGGTTATAGATTCAGTTTTTTCAGTAATAACTATATTTGGATGGATAACATTATTTAGTTTTCAAGGGTTACTTTAATAAGAATGCTAGACATCTTTACTAATAAGAAGTAAAATAAAAAAAGAAAGGTGGTGTAAAATGACATTAAAGTTTTGCAAAATGCATGGTATTGGAAATGATTATATATATTTTGATTGCATGCAAAATGAATTAGTCAATCCAAGCGAACTAGCAATTAAACTTTCTAACCGAAATTTTGGTATAGGAGGCGATGGAATTGTAATGATTTGTAAATCAACTGTAGCTGATGCTAAAATGCGAATGTTTAATTTAGATGGTAGTGAAGGGAAAATGTGTGGAAATGCAATTAGATGTGTGGGAAAATATCTATATGACAATCAAATTATAAATAAATCCATTATTTCCATTGATACACTAAGTGGGATTAAATATTTAGATCTTATAATTGAAAACAATGAAGTTACTAGTGTCAAAGTTGACATGGGTAAACCTATTTTAAATCCAGAAGATATACCAGTTAATTTAAAAGGTTCAACAATAGTAAATAGAGAAGTTGAAATTGATGATATATTGTATAATATAACTTGTGTATCTATGGGAAACCCTCATTGTATAGTATTTACAGATAACGTTGATAATATTAATTTAGAAAAAATAGGACCTAAATTCGAACATAACCCAATTTTTCCAGACCAGGTAAACACTGAATTTGTACAATGTCTTGATGATGGAACATTTAAAATGCGGGTTTGGGAACGAGGCAGTGGAGAAACCTTAGCTTGTGGAACAGGTGCTTGTGCTGTTGCTGTTGCTATGGTTTTAAATAATAAAGCTTCAAAAAATCAAGATATTATTATCCACTTAAAAGGTGGAGACTTAATAATTAATTATACAGATGAAACGGTATATATGACTGGAAATGCAACAAAAGTATTTGACGGACAAATTAGTTTATAAGGAGAATATAATGAATAAAAATTTTCTAAATTTAAAGGATAGTTATCTTTTTTCCACAATAGCAAAAAAAGTAAATGAATTTCAAAAAAATAATCCAAATATAAAAATAATAAGACTTGGTATTGGTGATGTTACCTTACCTCTTACTAAAGAAGTAATAACTTCATTACAAAATGCAGTAACTGAAATGGGTGAAGTAGACACATTTAAAGGCTATGGTCCTGAACAAGGTTATGAATTTCTAAGAATTGCAATCAAAAACTATTATAAAGAAAAGAATGTAACTCTTCAAACTGATGAAATATTTATAAGTGATGGAGCTAAAAGTGATTTAGGCAACATTTTAGATATATTTAGTTCAGAATGTATAAGCTTAATTCCTAATCCTGTGTACCCTGCGTATTTAGATGCAAATATTATGGCAGGGAGAAGAGTAAACTTCTTAAATGGGAATGAGTCAAATAAGTTTTTGCCAATGCCTGAAGATGGGAATGGTGGAGATTTAATCTATTTATGTTCTCCTAATAACCCAACAGGAGCAACATATACAAGAGAACAATTAAAAGTTTGGGTAGACTATGCAAATAAAAATGGTGCTATTATTTTGTTTGATAGTGCATATGAATGTTTTGTAAGAGATGAAAATTTACCAACTAGTATATTTGAAATTGAAGGTTCTAAAACTTGTGCTATTGAGTTTTGTTCTTTTTCTAAGACTGCAGGATTTACTGGAGTAAGATGTGGATATACAGTAGTTCCTCATAATTTGGTACAGGAAGGAACTCAACTTAATAAATTATGGCTAAGAAGACAGACTACTAAATTTAATGGGGTCCCTTATATAATACAAAAAGGAGCAGCAGCAATATTTACTCCTCAAGGGAAAAAAGAAGTTGAAGAAAATATAAAATATTACTTGGAAAATGCGAAAATAATAAGAAATACTTTTAAAGAACTAGGATTTTGGTTTGTTGGTGGAGATAACTCACCATATATTTGGATTAAATGTCCTGATAATATGGATTCTTGGAGTTTTTTTGATAAAATGTTAACTGAAGCAAATATAGTTGGAACTCCAGGAGCTGGTTTTGGGACTGGTGGTGAAGGTTATTTTAGAATTTCAGCATTTGGGGCAAGAGAAAATGTAATTGAAGCAATGGATAGAATAAAAAAAATATATCAATAAAAATTACTGAATATAAAAAAAAGAGAGGATTTTACCCCTCTCTTTTTTTTGTGTAAAATTTATTTAAAATTTATTTATATATAGTAGTATTTTAGTCAAAAACATATTTTTAATATACTACCATTGAAATATTTTTAATTTCATGTTAATATAAATCTGTCTTATAGACAATTAATAATAGGGGGAAGTCAAAATGTTTAAAGAAGAAATTGGGGTAGTTGCTAATATTGCCAGTACAAAAGTAAGACTTTTAAAAAGTAATTTAAAAGCATACTTTGTATTATCTATGTTAGCAGGAATTTTAGTAGGATTTGGTGTAGCACTAAGTTTTACTATTGGCGGTTTATTAGCAGGTACATCATCAGCTAAAATTATGTTAGGTGTAAGCTTTGGAGTAGCATTGAGTCTAGTAATTATGGCAGGCTCAGAACTTTTTACAGGTAATAATTTTATTATGACAGTAGGACTTTTTAGAAATACGGTATCAATCAAAGATGCATGTTCTTTATGGATTGTTTGTTGGATAGGTAATTTGCTAGGTTCGATATTATTTGCTGTTATGTTTAATTTAACAGGATTAAATACAGGATCAACAGCAGAATTTATATTAGCATCAACAGCTACAAAAATGAATTTACCAATAATAGAATTAATATTTAGAGGAATTCTTTGTAATATGCTAGTGTGTCTTGCAGTGTGGTGTAGCTTTAAATTGAAAAGTGAATCAGGAAAATTAATAATGATTTTCTGGTGTTTATTTGTGTTTGTTACAGCTGGCTTTGAGCATAGTATTGCTAATATGACAATTCTTTCATTAGGATTATTTTCTAACAGTGGAAATGAATTAATAACAATTAGTGGATATTTATATAATGTTGCATTGGTAACATTAGGAAATATGATTGGAGCTATATTATTTATAGCTATTCCATATGCATATGTAGGTTCAGATAAATTACCATCTTGTTTAAAAAAACAGCCTAAATAATAAACTATTGTTTTATCAATTTATTTAATAAAAATTCAAATTATTAGCGAGTTAAAATAGAGAGCATGTTATTATAAAAAATGGTCAAAGTAAAATAAAAACCACCTGTTAACGGGTGGTTTTATTTTACTCATTTACCTTTTTATAATATATAATTGCACTGATAGCTATTACCGCTGATATTCCTAAATATAAAATAAATAAAGGATTACCAATGCTTCCTGAAACAATAATTAAAGAACCAATACAAGCCATAATTGGATTAAAGTATCCTCTTATAGCACTTTTTATCTCACCAGATTTTTTTAACTTAATAACTTGATAATATAAATAAATATAAGCTATATAGTTAATTGAAATAGAAATCTCAGATATATCAGAATTTGGTAACAAATTATTAGTAGTACATATGTAGTGAACAACTAACCAAAAAGCTGAAATCAAAAATCCAAATATTGCTGAAGGAATTGAAACTCTATATTTGGGATTAATTTTAACCATTTTTTTAGCATTTGGAAACATATTTCTTTCAGACAACATTTGAGGCATTCTTATAATTGCCATAGTTAGCCCATTTACAGTTCCTAATACTGAAATAATTACAAAAATCAAAACAATTTTTGCTCCAAAAGGTCCAAATAATAAATTAGCAGCAGTATCAACATGAGCATCTGCCTGAGCCATAACAGTTTCAGGACCAACCAAACTACTAATTCCAACAAAATATAAAACATAGATTATTAATATAAAAATTGGTGCAAAAATTAATGCTATGGGTAAATTCTTTTTACTGTTTTTGATTTCTCCACCAAGAGAAGTTGCAATAATCCATCCATCAAATGAAAATGCAATCGCAGAAATAGCGCTCATCCAGCCAAGAGAAGTCATTTGTGTTACGTCTGTCAAATGAACACTTGATAATGGATCGCCATATATAAGACCAAGAATAGCAATTGAAATTAGAGGAACTAATTTTACAATAGTAGAAGCATTTTGAAAATATCCACCTAAACGTGTAGATAATATATTTAAAACAAATATTCCTGTAAAACAAATGAGACCTACCAAACATTGATAAAGCAATGTACTTTCGATGCCAAATAATATAAATATATATATTCCTGCAACCCAAGATACAATAGCAACTAGCGTGGGATAATATATAAGTGTATGAAACCATCCAAGAGCACATCCAATTGATTTATTTGAGTGTTCTGCATAAGATATAATTCCCCCTGGTTTATTATATCTTGATGCAAGTTCAGACATTGTAAGTCCTCCAAATATAATACTTATTGCAGCAAGAATAAAAACTAGCACTCCAAGAGCTATACTTCCATCTGTTGCAACTAAAATATTATCACTTTTGAAAAATATTCCAGAACCAATAACTACACCAACAATCATTGCGATAGCTGTTGATAAACCATATTCAGTTTTTTGCATAATCAAATCCCCCTTTTTGGATTATTTAATTATACCAGGTTTTAAAAATTTTTCAATAGTTTTTATTAAATATGATTAAGTATATTCTGCTGTATAATATATTACCAACAACGATATTTTTATTTTTTTGTTAATATTTATACATCCATAGTTGCTAAAATATCTTCAAATGTTTCACGTTTTCTTATAAGTTTAGCTTTATCATTTGTAATTAACACTTCAGCACATTTTGGTCTTGTATTATAAGAAGAAGACATAGAATACCCATAAGCTCCAACATCTTTTACCACAATTAAATCCTCAATAATATTTTTATAAAATGGCAAACAGCGATCTTTTGCTAAAATATCCCCACTTTCACAAATATTCCCAACAACAGTCATAACTTTAGTGTTTTTTGTATCTTCATTTTTGCTTAAAATATCAATATCATGATAAGCATTATACATAACAGGTCTTGCCAATACGTTAAATCCTATATCTGTACCTAAATACATAGTATTTGCGTTTTCTTTTACATCAGTAATTTGACCTATTAAGTTTCCACATTCACATACAACATAACGTCCAGGTTCAATTCGGAACTGAATGTCTTTTTTGTATAGTCCAGTAAATTCTGTAAACATTTTATCAAGTTTTTTACCTAGTTTTTTTATGTCCAAAGGAGTTTCATCATTTTGTTTATGATATGGAATACCAAATCCACCACCAAGATCAATAAATTTTAAATTATCAAATTGTAAAGCAATTTTTAGTAAATATTTTGTACTTTGAATAAATGCATCTGCATCCATAAAAAGTGAACCAATATGTTGATTTATTCCAACAAGCGTCATGTTATATTGTTTTAAAATTACTTTTACCATTTCAATATCTGTTAAATTTATTCCAAATTTAGTATTTTTTCCTGCAGTTACAACTTTTTCATGGTGTCCTGCACCAACTCCTGGATTAAATCTAACAGCAACTTCACTATTTGGATTTAATAAACAATATAATTTTAGTTGGTTTAATGAGTCTAAACTTGTTAAAATATTTCTATCAATTGCATATTTTAAGTCTTCTTTGGTTGCATTATTTGGAACATAAAAAATTTCTTTACTTGTAAAGCCTGCTTGTAAAGCCATGAAAATTTCTCCAGGACTCATAGTGTCTGCATGCAAACCTTCTTCTCTTATAATACGCAACAAATGAATATTAGTATTTGCTTTTACTGAAAAATGTGGTACAAAATTTTTATAAGTTACTAAGTTCTTAATTTCTATACATTTTTGACGTAAAATATCTTCTTTATATACATATAATGGCGAACCAAATTCTTTAATTAATTCAAGCATAATTTATCTCCTTTATTTTTAACAAGAGTATATCTAGCTCTTAGTTATATAATTTTTACTAGTTTATACATATTTTAAAGAAATTATTCTTTTATCTATGATAATGCGTTGTGCTAAGGTGTTTTTTTACTAAAAGTCGCATAATAGCAAATAAATAAAATGATAACTGATTATAAGCAGCTGTGCTAGTTAAATATTTTAGTATATTAGATGTGATTGTAAGTTGAGAGGTGGGGATATTCCTACTATAATTAAATTTAGTTGAATAAATGTAACCATTAGACTTGCTTCGTAGTTACCCCATATAATAGTATGTGCAAATTGCACAAATGTGCATAAATATACATAAATATGTATATTGGAGTAATACCAATTATATTGTGCAAAATTCGCTAGTGTGGAGAAACATATTAGTATATTTTGTCAGTTGTATTTTGTTGGATATAGATATATACTTTAATAGTTAACCCATGCGAAAAAAACGATTAGCAGAGTAGTCGCAAACAAATAAGTAGCAATTAGGCGAAAAAATAAGTAGTAGAACAGACGCGAAAGAATAAGTAGCAGCCAGTTGACAACCAAAACTAAAATTTAAAGATTTAAAGAAAGTAATATATGCTTCAAACTAACAAGGGAAAACCATGGCCAGGGACCTTAGTTTAAATCAATCTAAATATAATACTGTTTATAATCTCTCCAAAAA
>LJHD01000261.1 GCA_001983475.1 Candidatus Epulonipiscium fishelsonii
TAGCTTTATTATTTTAGCATTGACACTGTTATAGTCAAATGGAATTCTATTTGGAACAAAAGACTTTGAGATGTTGTCAGCATTGCCTGTGACAAGCAGAGAAGTTATAACTAGCAAATTTACCTTTATGTATCTATTAAGTTTTACACTTGGCACTATATTTATGATACCAGCAGGAATTGTTTGGTTGAGCACAACAACGGATAATATGTTATTTTTCATGATTTTAACATTTGGACAGATGGCAATATTTATTGTATTGCCAGTGATATATAGTATTTTACAGCAGTACAAGGAGTTTATTTTAATGCTAGATTTCCGAAGTTTGATTGGGATAATGAAGTAGTCGTAATAAAGCAGAGTCTTCCAGTTATCTTATCAGCTTTAGCAGGAATGATTTCAATTTTATTTCCAGTAATTTTATATGTGATTGTGAGTGTACCATTACAGACTGCAGTATGGTTAGTAGCTACAATATTAATAGTAATTACTGCAATTTTATGCAGAAAAGTTTGTCGCATCAAAATAATCTGACAGAAGGTGAGTAGAAGAGAAAATACTGAGCTTTATAAGACTATGACTACTAGATTATTTGAGATAAATTAGTGCTCTTGAATCCTAAATTGATATATGGTATATTAATTAATATAGAAAAACGAAAGGAGTTTAACGTTATGAAGATAACTATAAGTCTGCTTTCTTTATTCATATTGATTGTAGGATGTATATTTTTACAAATATTTTTATCTAAACAACAAAACAAATGGTTAGGCAGAATACTTCCCATCATCACTTTTTCATTTTCAGTTTTGATGACTATAATTTGTCTGCTTTCTTTCATGGCTGGCACACCGATTTTGCAGGTATTAATTGTACTTTTATTAGTTTTTGTTTTACATAATATTCCAACGATAATATTATGTGTTATCTATAAAGTTTGTAGGAAAAAGATGAGTGTAAATATTCAATTATAAGCCTAACGATAGGCCCCCTTAAACCAAAATGGTTATTCACCTATTCTGTTTAAGGGGACTTTTTATTTAACAACTTGCTGCTATTCTTAGTTTATAAAATATCCTTATAACTCTATAAAACAAGCAATCAGCACTATAAAAAGGGAGCATATAGTTTATGTTCCCTGGAAAAATACATATTTCAATTATAAAGGATAGTACCTAGTTTTTATGTGGAAGAACATCTTCGGTGTATGCTCTTAAAACTTCACCAACACTCCAAGCTTGATTAAAGCAGCCCTTTCCTTTGTTTGCAATATCTCCATCAAAAAGTTCTGCAATGCCATTAATACATCCATCATTTAAATGTTGTAAAAATATAAGGCACATTTCTTCCGCTGTTAATATAGCTTCTTTAGAATAATTATTTACTTTACAATATGCCGTAATAAATCCACCTATTGGAAATACCCAAGTTGTACCCATATGATATGAGGCATCACGATCATAGTGCGAACCAATGTATTCCTTTACAAACTTTTGGTCGTTTGGAGAAAGTGTTCTTAACCCATATATATTATAAAGTTTTTTATATACTATTTGAACAATTTGCTTTTCTTGTTCAGGTGACATCATATTATATGGCAATGATACTGCCCAAATCTGATTACATCTTATTTCTTCATTTGAACTATCAACAACATCATATAAACAATGATTTTTTTCATTCCAAAACTTATTCTTAAAGGATGTTTTTACCTTATTAGCTAGTGTACTATATTCCGTACTATCTTTTTTAAAGTGTTTACTTAATTTTTCCATCACACATAATGAATTATACCACAGTGCATTTACCTCTACAGGTTTGCCATTTCTTGGAGTCACCACCCATTCACCTATCATGGCATCCATCCAAGTTAACTGGCAGCTACCATCACCAGCAATAATAAGTCCATCTGTATCCATTCTAATTGCAAAATCTGTACCATTTTTATACGCTTGAATAATGTTCTCTAAATGATGGTATAGTTTTTCCTTAACAAAGCTATAGTCATTTGTATGATTTAAGTACATATCTACGGCATAAAAGTACCAAAGCGACCCATCAACAGTATTATAAGCTAAATCACCAACATGTTCTGAAAATAAATTTGGGATAAGTCCGTTTTTTACATACATAGCAAATGATTCCAAAATCTCACGTGCCTCGGTATAACGTTTAGTTGCTAAAGTTATACCATTAAAAGCAATCATTGTATCTCGACCCCAATCACCAAACCATGGAAAACCAGCTAATATAGTTTTTAAATTTGTTGATTTTCTTTGAGAAATAAAGTTATCTGCAGAAAGCACTAGCTTTTGGGCTAATTCTTCTTCATATCCAGCAATGTCCAGCAATTTCTCTTGTCTATTTTTAAATTCTTCAATAATATCAAATCCATCCTTACTATTTAGCTCTTCAATGGTGCATTTAAAATAAAATTTCTTTGTTTCATTAGGCTCTAGGTTAATACGTATTTCATAAGGGGTAAAATGTGAATCAAGTCCAGATTTACCATTATCACGTTCATATTTGTAGTAATGATTATCTTCGTATACATAGTTTGGAGATGTCATTAATGTAGGCATTAAACGACGGTCCACATATTCACCTTCTGATTTATAGAACTGGATTTTTAAATTTTGATTATGTTTTGGTTCAAGCTTTAATATATCGTCATAAAGATGTACATCTAGGCCAATGGTACTGGTGTGATTAAACCACTCATCTTTTTTATAGTTAAATAGTGGAATTACATTTATTGAAGCTTTATCAATACCATTTTTTATTTCATAACATACAACTACGGTATTATGCTCATATTCCATACAAATCGTTTTTTTTATCTCAACATCTTCAATTTGATAGACGTATGTTGGAACACCATCAAATATAAATTTTTTTAAGTAATTATGTCCCGTTTTTGGATTTGTAATATATGATTGAGATGTTAAATCATAAGAGTTGCTGCCAATTTGTATCTGCTCTTGGGTACGAGTAAACACCAGTATTCGTTCTGATGGAGGTTCCAATGCCACAACAAGATACCCATGATGAACACGATTTCCACCACCTAAAATTGTGCTACAAGAATATCCTCCGAGACCATTACTTATTAGCCATTCTCTATCATTTCCATATTCCATATCTCTAAAATATTGTGCTCCAAATTCATAATTAACTTTTTTCATATTAAGTCTCCCTTGTTTATTTGTCTCTATCATTATATTATAGCCAGATATTGTACAGGTATGTATTATAATAACTTAAAGCTTAGAGTTTAACATGTCTTTTATATCTACAGCCGTATAGCCTAGGATTTTCAATATTATACTTTTTTCATAAAGTCTTATTACAAAGAAAGCAGCTAGTTAAATGTACTAAATGGAAATGAATTATTCAACAACCTAGTTATTATCAAAGATTATTTTTAGTTGATTTATAATTTAACTCTTACCCCTAAAATGAGGTATACAAATTGCACAAATATGCATAAATATACATTTTTTAGTAATTCCAAGGATATTGGACAACATGTGCTAGTGGGAAGAAATATATTAGTTTATTTTGCCAGTTGTATTTTATTATATATAGGTATAT
>LJHD01000262.1 GCA_001983475.1 Candidatus Epulonipiscium fishelsonii
GTAATAAAGGTTGAAGAGGGCTATTTAGAAGCATCTTTACCAATTATTGATACAAGTGGTCGCATTAAATATGTTTTATATGGAGTGGTAAATACTGAATCATATGTGGAAATGTCTGAAATGATTAATGCACCAATGGCTATTATATCAAATAAGCTAAATGAATTTACATCAGATATTTTTTCTGATACAGGAGTTATTATTTTAATATCAATGGTAATTGTTCCGGTTTCTATAGCTTTATGCTTTAGACCGATTAAACTTTTTGAAAAACAGTTAAATTCTATTGCAAATAATGAAACAGCTTTAACGGGAGAAATTAAAGGACTAACTACTGAATTAAATGGATTAAATTTAGCAATGCAAAAAATCATCAGTAAAAATGAACAAGCATTTATAGGGGTAACAAATAATATTACTCAAATTAATAAATTGCAAATTTCACATGAAAATGAAGTAAATAATTTAATTAACACTCTTGCACCATTAAGAGATAGCCTTGTTTTATCTAATAATACAGTAACAAATGAATATAACTCTATTAATAAAATGGTTACAATAGTAGATGAACTTTTATCCAGTTTATCTAATGTTTATGTTATAAATAAGGACCTGAAAATTGAAGCAGAAGTTTCAAGTAAAAACTCAAATCAAGGAAAAAGTCAACTTGAAGGACTACAAGTAGTAATATCAGATTTAGAAACAGATGTAATCAATGGGATAACTTTAACAGATAGTTTACTTCAAAAATCTCAAGAAATAAACAACATTATTGGATTGATAACTAAAATTTCAGATCAGACAAGTTTGTTGGCTTTGAATGCATCTATTGAAGCAGCAAGAGCAGGTGAACTTGGAAAAGGTTTTGCAGTTGTTGCGAATGAAATAAAAACACTAGCTGGGCAATCTTATGAAGCTACAAATGAAATTTCAAGTATTTTAGGAACAATTCAAGAACAAATATTCCAAACTAAAGAAGCTAATTCTCAGCAAAAAGAAAGTCTTCTAAAAAGTAAAGAAGCTTTGGACGAAGTAAATGTTTCTTTGAATACAATTATTGATAGCTCTTTGAATGCTAATAATATTTTTGAGTCATTAAATAAAGAGGTTACTCAATTAGAAAAAAATAGCGATATATTCAGTGATATTACAGTTCAAATTAAAGATTGCAGTCAAATTAACTATACTCAAATAACTAGTAGCTTACCTTTAATAAAACAAATGAATGATTCAATAACATCTATTCAAAATTCATTGAATGGAATTATTACTACAACTGAAAATTTAACTAATTTTCTTTAACTAATTTTTTAGCTCACAGTATATACTGTGAGCTATTGTTCATGATAAGAAAAAATAACAAAGAGCTTTTTTTCTTATTTTATAAAAAATAATACAAGTATTATTAATATATAAATTTAATTTTTTACCGATATATATAATATAATATTGTATAATATAATATTGTATTATATACTATAGTAGTAACACTTATACAATAGTACATTTAAAGTAAACACATAATTATTATTTGTTATATAAGTTGTTAACAGTGGCGTTGCCCCTGTACACTTTGGTTATATTTACTTGTTATATAAGTACATCTACTATATACTTTATACATTTTAGGTATTGTTTATAATGTATTGAAATGGGCAAATATTATTTGTCCTTAAACTAGTACAAATTTATACAACAATTAATAGAATTAAGTTTGTAAAAACGAATTGAGGAGGACTATATGGGTAAGAATAAAATATCAAAACGTATGAGTTTGGCACTTGCTGGAATTATGATTGGCTGTCAAATTAGCGCTCCATATTCAATTTATGCTACATATAATGTTGAAACATTACCAGAATTAGGCGGACCAGCAATACCAGACTTTGAAATGCCTTCAGTATCTGAGCCAGAGGTCGGAGGGCCAGTAACACCTGACTTATCACCTGAATCAGGAGGACCAGCAATACCAGATTTCTTTCCTGATTTTGAAACACCACCAGTGGCTCCAGAAATATTAGTACCAGATCCTGATGATGACGATGATTATGATGACGACGATGATTATGATGACGACGATGATGATGACGATGATGATGACGATGATTATGATGATGACGATTATGACGATGATTATGACGATGATGATTATGATGAGGACGATTATGATGAGGAATTTTTGTTGCCAGAGGTAGGAAGGCCAGTAACACCTGAGCTATTGCCAGAAGTAGGAAGACCAGCAATACCAGGTTTCTTTCCTGGCTTTGAAGTAGCACCACCAGCTCCAGAAATACTTGTACCAGCTCCTGATGACGACGATGATTATAATGACGATGATGATTATGATGAGGGATTTTTGTTGCCAGAGGTAGGGAGACCAGTAACACCTGAGCTATTGCCAGAAGTAGGAAGACCAAGTTTCTTTCCTGGCTTTGAAGTAGCACCACCAGCTCCTGATGACGACGATGATTATAATGACGACGATAATTATGATGAGGGATTTTTGTTGCCAGAAGTAGGAGGACCAGTAACACCTGAGCTATTGCCAGAAGTGGGAGAACCAGCAATACCAGATTTGTTTCCTGACTTTGAAATAGCACCACCAGCTCCAGAAATATTGGTGCCTGACCCAGACGATAATGGAGGGGCAGTAACACCTGATTTATTACCAGGAGAAGGAAGACCAGCAATACCAGATTTGTTTCCTGATTTTGAAGTGACATCACCAGCTCCAGAAATATTGGTACCTGACCCAGAAAATACAGATGTAACAACACCAGGCCTATTAGATGTGCATCTACCAGAGATATTAGCACTAAGTAATGTTGTTGAATTTGCTGATGAAAATTTAAAGAATGCTCTACTGGAAAAAGTAGATTCTAATGAAGACGGGAATATTCAAAAAGAAGAATTAAAGACACTAACAGAGTTATCACTTATTAGCAAAAATATATCTGATATAACTGGTCTTGAAAACGCAATTAACCTTACTTATTTAAGTTTGTCTAACAATAGTATTAAAAATATAGCACCTATAGCAAGTTTAGGTAATCTTACAAATTTAAATTTAGAAAAGAATGATATCTACGATGTAAGTGCATTAAGTGGGCTGTCGAGTTTAACATTTTTAGATCTAGATGAAAATAATATAACCAATATAAGTGAATTAAGTGGTTTAGGTTCTTTATTAAAACTATTTGCTAGGTTTAATTATTTAGATGCAGCTGCAGCAAGTACATTTCCCAGTAGCGTAACAGTATATTTGTCACCACAAAATACAGGAGAACCACCAGCAACATTGCTTTATAACGGAGATAAATTTATAGAGATAAATCAATATGAGGAATTTGACCTTGAAACAATTGAGGTTAGTGGAGCAGGTGGTACAGTAGATTTAACAATTACTAAAGATGGACTTCAAGTTGAAAACGTGGATACTGCGATAGCAGGGGTATATCAATTAACTTATACTTTAAAAAAGGGAAGTACTATATTAGATACTATGACAATTATAGTAACAGTTATTGAAGCACCAGCAGTAGATCTAATTCCACCAATAATACATTATGATGGAGCAACAGAAGTTACTTTATATGTAGGTGACAGCTTTCAAATACCAACTGTAACAGCAACAGATAATATTGATGGTAAATTACCTGTAGATATGCTGATTTTAAATTATTTAAATTTGACTATACCAGAAATTGATACTTCAACCGAGGGAATATATAGAATAATTTATACAGCGACAGATCGATCTAAAAACACATCCACAGAATGTGTTATAAAGGTTACAGTACTACCTCAATTGCCAGACACAATAGCTCCACAAGTACGTTATGATGGAAATAAAGACTTGAAGATTAAAGTAGGAGACACTTTTGTAATGCCAACTGTAACAGCAGTTGATAATAGAGATACAAATGTGACACCAGTTCCTGTTATTAAAAATAGTTCAGGTATAGTAACTGAACGTATAGACTCATCTGTAGCAGGAGAAAAATTTACAATAACATATACAGCAACAGATGCCGCTGGAAATGTTAGCGATCCATGTATAATAACGGTATCAATTATACATTTAGATACTATAGTTGTATTTAAGGATGAAGGCTTAAGAAAAGCTATATTAGAATTAGTGGATGCTAATGGAGATGGGCAAGTACAAAGAGGAGAGCTTGAGACTTTAGAAACCCTTGAATATGAAAATAAAGAAATAACAGACCTTACAGGTTTGGACAGTGCGGTTAACTTAAAGGAATTATCTTTAGCTAACACAGGTATTAAAGATATTAGTAAATTATCAACATTAAATAGTTTAGAAACATTGTATTTAAATAACAATGATATAAGTGACATAGGTATAATATCAAGTTTAACAAATTTAAAAGTTTTAAATTTAAATAGCAATCAAGTTACAGATCTAAGTCCTTTAGCAAGTTTAAACACTCTTATAAAGTTAAAATTAAACAACAATAATGTTAAAGACCTAAGCCATATTTCAGGCTTAACTGGTTTAGGATGGCTTGAAATAAACAACAATGAAATTAGAGATGCTACTGACCTATCAACTTTAACAGGTTTAAGTACATTAAAAATTGAGAGTAATAAACTAACAAATATGGAGGGTTTAAAAGGCTTTAGCAATTTGAAATATTTATATCTTCTTTATAACTATCTTGATACAAGTGAAGGCTCTGCAATTATGGGTGAAATTAGCAGTATTGAAGGTAAAGGAACAGTAGTGTTTTATAACCCACAAAATAAAGCAGACACTATTCCACCAACATTAATTTATTTGGGTGAAGAAGAGCTTCTTTCAACAGAAGGCAAGCCGTTTACAATGCCTAACCTTATAGCGACAGACAATGTAGATGAAAATGTGAATGTGGATTTAGTAATTAAAAAAGATGGCACTGACACAGGATATTCTGTAATTGATAAAAGCACTCCAGCGGGAGAGTATACTTTACATTATACGGCAACAGACAGCTCTGGAAATACATGTGAAGAATTAGTAATTACGGTTATTATATTTGGAGACCAAACAAAACCTGTGCTTCGTTATGATGGGGAAAAGCTTCTTATATACAAACAAGGTGACTCTGATTTTTCCATGCCATATGTAACAGCAACAGACAATGTGGATGGTTCGATAGCTCGTATTGTAGAACAGCTAACAATAAATCTTGATATAACAAAAGATGGTTCTACACTTGGAAGTGAAACTATAGACGTAAATGAAGAAGGTATATATATATTAACTTACCAAGCAGAAGACACTAGTGGTAACTTTAGTGAAATCCTTGAGATAAAAATATGTATAGATGGTACAGCTCCAGTGTTTACTGATGATGTTAGTGATGCTGACGATGTTATGAGAGTGCAACAAAATGATAGTAGCTTTACAATGCCAACGGTTACTGTAGCAGACAACATGGACGGAAGCGAATATGGTAACGGCGTAGAGTATGAACTAACTATAACTAAATATGATTCTGATGACAATCAAGTTGACTTTAGCGGAACAGAAGTTGATGTTACGGCTGAAGGGAAATATGTACTTGAATATGTTTCAAGTGATGAAGTTGGAAATGAAGGAAGAACCACTATAACTGTTGTTGTAGATGGTACAGCTCCAGTTTTAACAAACAACTATGCAAGCGGAGAATTAGAATTTAATGTAAATGGTTCAGCAGAATTTGTCATGCCACTAATAAATGATGATGGAACAGATATAGCTCTTAGTGACAACTTTGAAGAATTTTATCCAGATATGGAAATTGTATTAGAAATAGAATTTGACGGTGTGTCAAAAGAATATGCCGATGTTGTAAGTGACGGAAAACTTAATTTAAGTGTAGATGGAACGTATACATTAACGTACTATGCTACAGACGGAGTTGGAAACGAAAGCGAACGAATTGTCATAACTGTAATAGTGGATGGAACTCCACCAGTGTTTTGGTATGACACAGATAAAGACAAAGACAGTGATGAACATGATAAAACTGACATTCGACTTAAGCAAGGGGACCCATTTAGCATGCCAACGGTAACTGCAACAGATGCTAAAAATGGAGATATGCCCGTTGAATTGGTAGTTACATATGAATATGGAACTGAAGTAGCCCCAGAAGACCCACTTGAAGAAGTAGATCCATCTTATGAGGGAGTTTATACACTAACTTACTCTACAGCGGACTTGGCTGGCAACACTACCAGTATGACTGTAAAAGTAACAGTGGATGGAACTGCTCCAGTATTGGCATATGATACAGATGGAGACTCTGATAGTGATTTTGATGATTTAATACTTAAAGTTCAACAAGGCACAGGGAAAACAGAACATGGAACAACATTTGCAATGCCTACTGTAACTGCAACAGATAATCTTGATCCAGACACAGATCTAAACTCAAAAATAGAATTATCAGTTACAAAAGAAGGAGCAGGCGTAAGGGATACAGTTAATATTAATGACCCAGGGTCATACTTGTTGGAATATACGTTGATGGACCATGTTAGAAACACAACTAGTGTTATTATAACTGTAATAGTGGATGGAGATCCTCCTGTGTTAACTTATCAAGGTGAAACAGAATTTAATATTGATGTTGGTGATGTATTTAACATCCCTGTTGTACCAGAGATAACAGCAGAGGATTTTGTAGACGGAAATTTAAATGACAGAATAAATTTGAAAATAACCAACCCATCTGTTATAGAAGAAGGTTTAATTGACACAACTGCAAAGACTTTAGATACTTCAAACCCAGGAAGTTATGTTTTAACTTATACATCTACAGATGATGTTGGAAATGTGAGCGACCCTGTAGAAATCATTGTAAATGTTGGAAGTGAAGTGCCAAAATTTAGCTATACTATAAATGGAGTAGACTCTACAGATGTTATAAATACAGAAGAAAGAATGGTGGTAAAACAAAATACACCATTTGCAGATCCAGCGATTACAGCTCATGACGCTGAAGATGGATATATAGATATTGTACAAAACATCTACAAGTCTGATAAAACTGGAATACTTGGAACAACAGTTAGTGCAATTGAGACAGCGGAAGAAGCTATATTTAAAATAATTTATTCTGCAGAAGATAAAGCAGGCAATGTAAGTACAATGTCTGTTGTAGTTCTAGTGGATGGAACTCCACCAGCAGTGGAATATACTGGTCAAGACTTAATTAAAGTTCAACAAAATACAGGAAAAACAACTGATGGCTCAACATTCATTATGCCAGATGTTACTGGATTAGATACTCACTTGGACGATGAGACGGAAGTTGCAACTGTTACACTTGCTATTAAGAGAGACCCTATTTTCCTTGAAGGTGTCTCAGATGTTGATATAACTGTTGTAGGAACTTATACCTTAACTTATACCTTAACTGATGGTGTTGGAAACTCTACTGAAAAAGTTATTGTTGTAATTGTTGATGGTGAAGCTCCAGTGTTGACTTATGAAGGTGGCTTGGAATATAATGTCGATCTTAATGATGATCTTAAAACAATACTTGATGGAGATAAAAGTATAGCCGACCTTTTAGAAAATGTAACAGCTTTTGATAACATTGAAAAAGATATGGGAATTGTAACCCCTAGCATTGTGCAAGTGGAAGGAACAGGTTTTCCAAGCAATGGTGGAATTGCAGATATTACTGCTAATGTAGGGAAGTATGAGTTAACATTTAAAATTGCAGATGCGGTTTTCAACGAATCAAAAAGCATTGTAGTAACAATTAATGTTGGTAATAACGTACCATTATTTAGTTATAATATTGATGGAAATGAACAAACAGATGTTGTAACAACAACTGAAACAATGTATGTAAAACAAGACAGTGTATTTGTTGAGCCAATGGTATCAGCAGAAGATGCAGAAGATGGATTTTTGGAAGTAACTTTACTTACTTATAAAGTGGTGAGTGGTGTTGAAACTCAAGTTGAAAGTGTAGATACATTAAATGAAGGAACTTTTAAATTAGTTTATTCTGCAACTGACAAAGCTGACAATAGGTCTACGATGAGTGTTATAGTTCTTGTGGATGGGGGAAAACCAGTCATAACTCCATCAACAACTGAAACATTATTTAAAGTAAATGAACATGTAGCTTTTGATTTACCAACCATAACTGCCACAGATGAAGTTTGGAATGAGATTGAAAGTGCAAACGTACCCACAGAAGTAACAACTTCAATGACTATAACTAAAAATGGAGAAGAGGTATCGTTTGATCAAACTCCTACTGGTGATGGGACGTATACTATAACTTATAAAGCTGAAGATGTTGCTGGAAATATTGCTGAGCATACTGTGACTGTAATAGTAGACAATATTGCACCAAAATTTGATTACGATGAAGAAATGTCACTTAATGTTCGTAAAAATGATACAAAGTTTAAATTACCAGTGATAGAAGCTACCGACAATATAGATGGAGATATGGGAGAAATAACTCCTTATATAGTAAGAAAAGTTGATAATGCAACAGTAACTCTTACTGAGATGATTTCAACTTCAGGGGTGTATGAAGTAATCTATAGAACAACAGATGAGGCAACAAACGTTGGAGAATTAATAATTAACATCAATGTTTACGGAGATGGTCCACAGTTTGAATATGACTATAAAGGAACAACTTCTCAAACAATTAAAGTACCTGAAGATAATGCAGAATTTGAAATGCCAACTGTAACTGCATATACAGAAAAAATGGACGCAACTGGCGCACTTGTAAAAGAACCAGTGGACGTTGAAATCTTAATTGAAAAATTTGGATTTGGAGAGATGGATAAAGTTTATACAGACCAAGACGCAACGTTTACAATAACTTATACTGCAACAGATGTTGCTGGAAATAAAAACAGCCTTGTTGTAACTGTGTATGTGGATGGAACTCCACCAGTTTTAACATATAATGGCGATGTTATAATAAGAAAGATAATAAATGATACTCTTACCATTGACACTATACACGCAGAAGACATCATTGATGGAATATATCCTGTTACCACTGGGCCTGAGCTTAAGATAACAAAAGAAGATGGTTCGGATTTTGCAGGTGGGTTAAGTGATGTTACGGCTCAAGTTGGAGTATATACTTTAACTTATACAAAGACGGATACAGTAGGAAATATTAGTGAGCCAGTTATAATTACGGTTCATGTATATGAAAACACTCCTCCAACATTTAAATATGATACTGATGGAGACGAAACTTTTAATGAAGATGAAGACAGAGTTATTAAAATTACACAAGGTGAAGCTTTTGCAATGCCAACTGTAACTGCTAAAGACTCAAAAGACACAGAACTGGAAGTAAATACTTTGATTGAAAAGAAAAATGCTGATGGTTCAACATATACAACAATTCAAGCATTAAACACATCTCAAATTGGAGAGTATAAATTAACATATACAGCAACAGATAGTGTTGGAATTACATCTACACTTTATATCATTGTATATGTAGATGGTGCAGGGCCAGTGCTTACCCCATCAACAACTGAAACATTTATTAAGGTAAAACTTAATGACGCTACCTTTACAATGCCAACTGTAACCTCAAGTGATGCTGTGGACGGAATTACCAATGTTCTTGTAACCCCAACAATTACTAAAGATGGGGAAGAATTTACTGGAGGCGTTGATACAGTTTTATCAGCAGAAGGAACTTATGTATTAACTTATACAGCAGAAGACACCGCTGGAAACAAAAGCAGTCATGAAATCACTATTATAGTGGACGGGACAGCACCAGTAATTGAGTACTCTGATCCAACAACAACTTTCTATATTAAAGTAAATGATGCAGTGTTTAGACTACCTAAAATTACAGCGGAAGATAACTATGATGGTAACCTGGGTATTCTTGAGCCTTCAATTACCAATGCTGCAGGAACAGAATTTACATTTACTGAGATGATAGCAACCACAGGAACTTATACTGTAGTGTATACAGCTACAGACGAAGTTACAAACACTACAAGTTACACAATTACTGTGCATGTAGATGGAGAAGGTCCAGAGTTAAGCTACGATCCTAATGGAAATATCACTGACCCAAGCGATAACAAAAAGATTAAAGTAAAAAGTACTACATCAGGGATTTTCACATATCCAGATGTAACTGTTGTAGGTGATTATGAAATTATAAGAGAAATTACAAGAGCAAGCTTTGGTGCTGTTGACGAAGTTGACCTAGCTGTACCTGGAACTTATACAATAGTTTACTCAGCTACAGATGAAGCTGGTAACACTAGCAAGATAACCGTAACTGTATATGTTGACGGTGAAGCTCCAAAATTAGTTTACCCTGAAAAAACACTAGTGTTTAATGTAAAAGTTGGTGAGGTACTAACACTACCAACCATAACTGCAACTGACAACATTGATATCACCACTCCAGTAGTAGTCAAATTAGATAATGCTATTTATGATATAGCTACACGTGTTGATACAAACACGGCAGGCACAAAAGTGTATGTTTATACTGCAACAGACACAGTAGGAAACGTTAGTGAAGCTATAGAAATAACTGTAAATATATATAGCAGCAGTATAGAATTTAGCTATGACACAAACGGAAATGGAATTTATAACGAAGAAACAACAGATAGCTCAATTAAAGTTAAGCGTAACAGTCCATACAACATTCCTGTTGTAACTGCTGTTGATGATAGAAACAATCAACTTGAAGTTACACACACAATCAAAAGAGACGGAACAACTGTAAGTGCATTTAGCACCGCACAAGTGGGTACGTTTGTTATAACTTATACAGCTGTAGACGAAGGAGGAAACTCCGCAAATATTAATATTACAATAATTGTTGACGGAGCTGGACCAAGACTTAAATATACAGATTCCAATGTTGCAGAAACAGAAGTAAGTGAAGATACAAACTACACAATTAATGTAAATGCTGCTGCAACTTATGTGGCACCAACTGTAACATCATTTGATGATGTTGATGATGTTGTGGGAGTTGCATGGAAAGCTGTAACACCAACTATAGAAAAAGACGGTGTAAGCGTAACAGAGGTTAAAACAGACGGCACTGCTGATGGAACTTATATATTAACTTATAAGACTGAAGACTCAGTTGGAAACTTAAGCCCAACAATAACTGTAAGTGTAAACGTAGATACAATTGCACCAACATTAAGCACAGTGGAAGTTACTACTATTTATGCACAATTAAATGACAAAGAATTTAAAATACCTGAAGTTACTGCTACAGACAACATTGATAGAGAAGTTGACGTGGACATAGTAGTTTCTAAAGACGGAACTGTTGTAACTAAAGAAGCTGACATTGTAAAAACTGCTGGAACTTACAAAGTGGAATATTCTGCAACAGATGCACTTGGAAACAAATCTGCAATTACCACTGTAACCGTAATTGTAATTGGTGATGTACCAACACTAGATTATACCTATAGTGGAGACAGCTATCAAGAAAGAAATAACAACTTGATTAAAGTTAAAAAAGGAGACACAACTTTTACTTTAAATGATATCTCTATAACTACATCAGTAGGCTCAACTTTAAATCCAACTCCACAAATTGAAAGATATAATTTTGGAACGGTTTCAAGTGTTGATCCAAATACTGAAGGAACGTACACTGTAACTTATACAGCCACAGATAAAGCTGGCAACGAAGGAACAACTTCCGTTACAATCTATGTGGACGGAGAAGCCCCACTAATTAATTACACTGGCGAAACTGAAATTACAACAAACACAGGAACTTTCTCTTTTGAGTCATTAACTGCAACAGACAACATTGATGGAACAGCTACCGTAATGGTTGAAGGCCCTGACGGAACTACCATCTCAGGACTAAATGTAACACTAGCTAAAGGAACGTATGTTTATAAATATATCGCATTTGATGACGCTGGAAATAAAGCTGAAACTGATATAACTATACACGTATTGGGAGGCGTTCCAACTTTAACTTACAACGACGGAACAACCGACAAATCTCCTGATGGCGTAGTTATTAAAATTAAAGAAAACTCTATATTTGCTACACCAACCGTAACAGGTAAAAATGATGACGGCGAGTTATTAGACGTAAAAGTTAAGATTACGTATAATTCTGCTGAAGTTGGAGCAGTTAACACTGAAGCAGTAGGGACTTATACTTTAGTTTACTCTGCAACAGACGACGCTGGCCAAACAACAAGTGCTACAATGACAGTAATAGTTGATGGAGATTTACCTGTAATAACATTAAATCCAAATGTAACTAGTACTCAATATATCAACAAGGATGATAGCTTCACAGTACCAACCTCAACTGTAGAAGATGAAACGGATGGAACATTAACAGCGACAGTGGAAATTAAGAAAGATGGCACTGTAGTTAGTGCACTAGACAAAGAAAGTGATGGAACTTATGTTATAACTTACACTGCAGAAGATGAGGCAGGAAATGAGTCTGTTAAAGTTGTAACTGTAGTGGTAGATAACCAAGGTCCAATATTAAGTGAAACAGGTAGTAGGACTATTTATGTTCAACTTGATGATTCAACATTTGAATTGCCTGAAATAACAGCAGAAGATAATCTTGATGGAGAAGTAAGCGTAACAAAATCAATTAAAAATTCAACTGGAGGAGACGTTGCTGAAGCAGATATAGTGGATACTGTTGGTACTTACACCGTGGAATACTCTGCAGTTGACTCAATTGGCAACAAAAGCCCTGTGACTACAATAACAATTGAAGTGCTTGATGGGCCAGAAGTAACATTTAATAGTTATGATGGTACGCACTATTCAGAAGTTGCAAACAAAGTAATTAAAGTTAAAAAAGGCACAGCATTTGATCAAGATGACATCAACGTTTCTGCATCAACTGGAGCTACACTACAAACTCCAACTATAGAAAAATATGGTGTCGGAGCAGTATCAAGCATTGACCCAAATGTGGCAGGAACTTATATTATAACTTATATAGCAACAAACGATGCTGGCGAAGAAGGTAAGCTTGCAATTACAGTTTACGTAGATGGCGAGCCACCAAAGATTGCATATACAGGTAAAACAGAAATTACAACAGCTGCGGGAACATATACTTTCCCAACAGTTTCAGCAAGTGATGATATTGACGGAACAGCTGATGTAAAACTTATGCAAGGTACAACAACTATTACAAATTACACTGTAACTTTAACAGGAGACACAACTTACAAGTATGTTTCAACTGATAAAGCAGGTAATACATCTGAAATAGAAATTACAGTATATGTATTGGGTGCTGGTCCAACATTGAAATATAATGATGGAACGGGAGATGTAAACCCAGAAGGAAAAGTGCTTCATGTTCAAAAAGGCTCTATATTCTCAACCCCGATCGTCACCGGTGAAGATGCTGATGGAGACATATTAGACGTTGAAGTTGAAATTAAGTATAATAATAATAAAGTTGGAGCTGTAAACACCACTGCAGCAGGAGAATACACTTTAGTTTACAGTGCAACAGACGATGCAGGCCAAACAACTAGTGCTACCATGACTGTTAAAGTGTACGCAAGTGCACCAACAATTACTCTAACTCCAAACACAACTAGTGAATATTACTTTATAAATAAAGATGATACTACTTTCACTGAACCAACAACTGCTACAGCTATAGATAGCTTTAAACAAAATGTAGCTGTGACTAAAGCAGTTACAAAAGATGGAGTGGCAGCTACATTTGATAAGACAGTGGATGGAACTTATGTATTAACTTATACAGCAACAGACTTGGCTGGTAACACTACTGTGAAAGAAATAACTGTTGTAGTAGATAACCAAGGTCCAATACTAAGTGAAACAGCAGACAGAACTATTTATGCTCAACTTAACGATGCGACATTTACAATACCAGACATAACAGCGGAAGATAATTTTGATGGAACAGTAACTGTTAATACAACTATTACTTCAGATGATGTTTCAGGTTTCTCTGGAAACGCATCAGACATCACTAAAACTGCTGGAACTTACAAAATAGCATATTCAGCTACGGATAGCCTTGGAAACCAAAGTGACGTAACAACTATAACTGTTATTGTTATGGGTGGACCAAAAATAACTTTTGATGGATATTCAGGTGGATCAACAGACTATTTTAATACAACAGACGGAGTAATTAAAGTTAAGCAAAACGGATTATTTAATATAGAAAACATTGACAAAACTATAACTGGAGGAACATTAACATCTACAGAAATTGAAAGATATGGCTATGGAAAAGTAAGTTCCGTAAACACTGCAGTGGCAGGAACTTATGTTATAACTTATACTGCAACAGACGACGCTGGTGGTGAAGGTAAACTTTCAATTACAGTATATGTGGATGGAGAAGCACCAAAAATCCAATATAGTGATGCAATGGAGATTACAACTAAGGCTGGATCATATACTTTCCCAACCTTAACAGCAACAGATAACATTGACGGAACAGCACCTGTAGTGTTTAACACTGATGGAAACCATACGGTAACTTTAACAACTGGAACACATGAGTATACTTATAAAGCTACAGACTTAGCTGGAAACGAAGGCACATTAACAATTAAAGTCAACGTTTTAGCAGGTGGACCAGAATTAATTTATTATGACGAAACAGGTACATTGGCAGAACCAAATGGCCAAGAGTTCCATATTAAAAAAGGCTCTTTATTTACAACACCACTTGTAAGTGCTGAAGATGCAGCTGGAGATATGATTGATGTAGATGTCGAAGTTATGTATAACACCAGCAACAAAGTTGGAGCTGTAAATACAAATGCCCCTGGAACTTATACTTTAACTTATACAGCAGAAGACAACGCAGGGCAAACAACAAGTGCAAGTATGACTGTTAAAGTGTACGCAAGTGCACCAACAATCACGTTAGACCCAGTACAATCAGCAACAGAATTTTTAATAAATAAAGATAGTACTTTTACTCAGCCAACAGCAACGGCAACAGATAGTTTTATCCAAAGTGTAACTCCAAATGTAACTGTAAAAAAAGATAATGCGGACGTAACATTTGATAACACTATTGACAGTGGAACATTTGTCATAACTTATACGGCAATAGATAAAGCGGGTAACATTACAGAAGAAGTTTTAACTGTAGTGGTTGATAATTTACCTCCAGTATTTGAAGATGGTGTTCAAACATCATATAAAATACCAAAGGACTCAACGTTTACAATGCCAACATTAACAGCAATAGACGCACGTCAGGGAACAACAACTGCAACCTATACAGTTGCATACACTGGTAGTGGCTCACCTGCAGCAAACACTGTTGATACAGCTATAGCAGGAACTTATACAATAACTTACACTGCAGCGGATTCTCTTGGAAACTCAAGCACTAAAGACATAACCGTAGTCGTTGTTGGTGAAGGCCCAGTATTAAGTATTGATGGCGGAAAAACAAACTATGTAATATCTAAGACTACCACGTTTGATTATTTAACAGATATAACAGATAAAGTAAAAGTAGATCCTGCTGATCTTCAAGATGATATAACACGCAAAATTACTCACAGCTTATTTGGAAATTCTGATCTTCCACATCTAGTTCTTGGATTGGGAGGAAGATATACAATAAGGTATGAAGTAGAAAATGAAGCTGGAATGAAAGATGACCTTAGTGTTACATTGGATATTGATGATGAAGCACCAAAACTAAGTTATAGTGGAACAAGTACAATTTATGTTAAGAATGGGGAAACATTCACCATGCCAAGCTTGACAGCAACAGATAACTTTGCGAGCAGCCCAGTAATAAGCCATACAGTTAGTGGTGGAACTGAAGAAGACTTAACTGCTCAAGTTGATGGAGAATATACTTTAACTTACACTGCAACTGACGATGTTGGAAACGTAAGTGCCCCAATTGTAATAAAAGTGGTTATTGATAAAACATTACCAACATTTAAAAACAATGGAACAGTAGTAGAAACATCAGATAATCTTGAAATTCTTGTAGATAAAAATACTTTCTATATGATGCCTATAACAGCAGAAGACGCTGGTGGAGGAACTGTAAAATTAACCAATGTAATAAATCCAGCTAGTGGTGGTAGTCCATACAACGGTAACTTTATAAATACTTCTATAGCAGGAGACCACACAGTAGGTTATACTGCTGAAGATGAGATTGGCAACACAAGCACATTACAATTTAAAGTAATTGTTGTTGATGGCAATGAGCTTCAAGCGTTAATTGACGAAGCACAAGAAGACTTAGACAATACCGTTAAAAGTGCTGTAAGTGGAAACGACGTAGAAAAAGGAACTCTTTGGGTTTCAACTGAAGAAGCACTTGATCTTAAAAATGCTATCACTACGGCAACCAATATAATGAATGACCCTACTTCAACGCAAACTGATATTGCTAATGCAGAAACAACGTTGCAAGAAGCATATGATGCATTTAAAGATGGCAAACAAGATGGTTTAATAGACAAAAATACTCTTAGAACACTTCTTGGCAATATTCAAAGCAATTTGGATAACACAGCTACTAGTGAAAAAGACGGTAATGATATAGATAAAAGCATTAAATGGGTTCCAAAAACTACAGCGGACGCTCTTCAAACATTAATTAACAAAGCCATGGCAGTTGCAAACAACCCTGATGCACTTCAAACAGAGGTTCAAGAGTATGTAACTAAGTTACAAAACGCTAACACCCAATTTAATAACGCTAAGAAATACGGTAAATTTGACAAAGGAATACTAGAGGATGCTATAGAAGACGCAGAACGTAGTATGGAAGATATAGTTGTTAGTACTAGAGGTGGAATTGATGTAGAAGTTGGCACTGAATGGGTTACTCAAGGTGTATATACTACTTTAGAAGAAAAAATCCAAGCCGCTAAAAATGCACTAGCTGATTCTAATTCAACACAAGCAGAATTTGACAGTGCTAAAGAGGCTTTAGAACAAGCAGAAAAAGCTTTTAATGACTCAAAAGCAGAAGGAACGCTTGACGCAGATTCACTACAAAACATTATTCTTCAAGCTCAGAGCAAACTAAATAGCGTAATTAGCAGTGAAGATGGAAACGACGTACCTGTTGGCACTAAATGGGTTGAAAAAAGCAAGGCTACAGATTTGAAAAATGCAATTACTACAGCAACAAGTATAATGAATAGCCCAAGTTCAACTCAAGATCAAGTTGACGACGCAAAACAAGCAATAGAAGATGCAATGAGTGCCTTTGATGGTGCACTACATGATGGTAAGTTAAATAAAACACCTCTACAAACGGCTATCGCTAATGCAAAAGTTAACCTAGAAAATACTCTTATAAGTACAGGTGCAGGCTACGTAGAAAAAGGTAAAAAATGGGTTGACCAAACCGAATGGAATACTTTTAAAGCTATAATTGACAAAGCTACAGCTATTGTTAACTCTACAACATCTACGCAAGTTGAGGTTGAGGCACAACTACAAGCTTTGGCAGACGGAGTAACCGCTTTTGAAAAAGCTAAAGAGCTTGGAACACTTGATCCAAATTCTTTACAAGGGCTTATATCTTCAGCACAAGGAAAACTAAACAGTGTAGTTAAAAGTGAAGACGGAGAAGATGTACCTGTTGGAACTAAGTGGGTTGAAAAAAGCAAGGCTACAGATTTAGAGACTGCAATTACCACTGCAATAGATATAATGAATGACTCAACTGCAACTCAAAGCCAAGTGGAAAGTGCAAAATCTGCTCTTGAAACTGCAGTAACTAATTTTGAAGATGCAATACATGATGGTAAGTTGAATAAAACACCACTACAAACTGCAATTGCTAAAGCACAGCTTAACTTAGATAACACAACAAAAAG
>LJHD01000263.1 GCA_001983475.1 Candidatus Epulonipiscium fishelsonii
AATTAATAATAATATTAAACTTTTCTGTTGCAACCCATTTGGGATATATTGTTGGAGCAGAAAAAGAAGGAACTTATGAGGAAATCTTTAATAGTGATAAATTAGAATTTGGTGGAACAGGTCGATTAAATGGCGAGATTAAAACTAATAATTTTGGGAACAATTGGAAAGAGTTTTCTTTATATGTAGATGTTCCTCCAGCAGGACTAGTCGTTTTAAAACATGTTAAATAGTTAGAAAGCACACATCCTTAAGGGTGTGTGCCTTTTTTAATAAGTTATAAATCTTATAATTACATCAATGGGCTTATATCCCACCCCTAAAATGGAGTTACGCCCTTATTCTATAATCTTTATATTTGTTATTCTCTTGATAGTAGAAAATTTTTAGTTATAAATGGAAAGTATACTAATAGCAAATTAAATAAATACACATTGCGGTTTAAATTACTTTACTAGATAATTATTTTATGTACAATTTCTAATTGCGTCTAGTATAGAATTTTATATCGTCTATAGAGCTATATTAAATGAACTACCACTTATTAAATTCATCATATTTTTTTGTACTTGCATTTGATATTGTGAAAGTGCATTTTTAGTATTTAAATTCATTATTTCTTCTGCATAATCAGTATCTTGAATACGACTAGCAGTTGCTTTAAGATTTTCAGAAGTTACTGCATTAGAATTATATTGATGTTGCATTCCGTTTGTTTGTGCACCAAGTTCTGACTGTAATGAAGCTACTTGATCTAAAGCTTGATCAATAGTATCTAAAGAAAAATCTCCAGTTACATCAAAATCAGCAATTCCTAAACTTTCAAGACTTATTTCTCCAAGTTGATTTTCTCCTGAACCAAACAAAGATTGAGCATTAAATTCTCCATTTGATAAGCTATCAGAAATGCCTTCTTTTATATAATCAATTTCGCCTTGAATAATTTCTCGTTCAGAACTGGATAAAGTTCCGTTAGATGCTTGAACACTAAGTTCTTGAATTCTATTTAAACTATCAGCTACACCACTTAAAGCACTATCTCCTACATTAATTCTATCCATTTCCATTGAAAGATTTTGATTTTGCATATCTATTCCAACATATGAAGAAAGAATATTTTGTGCAATA
>LJHD01000264.1 GCA_001983475.1 Candidatus Epulonipiscium fishelsonii
GTTTCCCAATACGCTTACTGGATTAAATGGGCTCGCCCGCCCTTATCCTATAATTACTATCTTATGGTTCAGCTGTGTAAATGGTACAACTATATCTCTAATTTTATCTAATTTTCCTCCAAGAATATGAATTGCTTTTTTTCCAGTACTCATTTCTTCCTCAATATTCGGTCCTTTTAAAGCAACAAGCATTCCACCCACTTTTACAAAGGGCAGAGTATATTCACTTAAAACAGATAATTGAGCAACTGCTCTTGAAGCACATAAATCAAATTTTTCTCTATAAGATAAATTTTTTCCTAGGTCTTCTGCTCTGCTATGGATACATTCAATATTTTCTAATCCTAATTCGTTTATAACAATATTTAAGAATTTAATTCTTTTATTAAGAGAATCAACAAGAGTTACTTTTATATTGGGACAAATTATTTTTATAACGATGCCAGGAAACCCTGCTCCGCTCCCAACATCAATTATAGTATTTACTTTTGATAAATCAACAGCTTCCGCTATTGTCATACAATCTAGAAAATGTTTTTTAATTATTTCTTCTTCATCAATAATCGTTGTTAAATTAATTTTATTATTCCACTCAATTAACAGATCTTTATATAGCAAAAATTGCTCTATCTGTGTTTCACTCAAGTTTATGCCTATTTGTTGTGCTCCTGTTTTTAACATTTTCTACCTCGTAATTGCTCTAAGTATACAATCAAAACACTTATATCAGCAGGAGATACACCTGAAATTCTTGATGCTTGCCCAATAGAAACTGGTCTAATTTGATTTAGTTTTTGAGCAGCTTCAGTTCGCAGACTGTGCACTTTGTTATAGTCTATGTTTTCTGGGATAATCTTTTTCTCTAGTTTCTTAAATTGTTCCACTTGTTTTTGTTGTCTTGAAATATATCCCTCATACTTAAGCTCTATAATTACTTGCTCTATAATATCATCCGAAAGCTTTGGGCGAGTTATATCAATCTTATCAAAATCATGATAGTCTAATTCTTTTCTTTTTAATAACTCTGAAAGTGCAATTCCTGATTTTAAAGGAGTAGAGCCTTTTCCAGTAATAATAGCTTGAATGTTCTCTGAATTTCCCACAAAAAATTTTTTTAGTCTAGTAACTTCTTCATCAATTTGTTGTCTTTTAACTTTAAACTTCTCAAACCTTTCATTTGAAATCAGTCCTAAGTTATATCCTTTTTCAGTTAATCTTAAATCAGCATTATCTTGTCTTAGTAAAAGTCGATATTCTGCTCGTGAAGTTAACATTCTATAAGGTTCGTTTGTTCCTTTTGTCACTAAGTCATCTATTAAAACACCTATATACCCTTCAGATCTATCTATAATAAAAGGTGGTTTGTTATCTATTTTTAAAGCTGCATTTACTCCTGCAACTAATCCTTGTGCTCCTGCTTCTTCATATCCAGAACTTCCATTTATTTGTCCTGCACTAAAAAGCCCGTCAATATGTTTAAATTCTAGTGTATGTTTAAGTTGTAATGGGTTTATACAATCATACTCAATTGCATAGCCTATTCTTGTTACTTCAACATTTTCTAACCCTTTTATTGAATGCAACATTTGAAGCTGAACATCTTCAGGTAAAGAAGAGCTCATTCCTTGAACATACATTTCATTTGTATTGTATCCTTCTGGTTCTAAAAATATTTGATGCCTTTCTTTATCACTAAATCGTACAATTTTGTCTTCAATAGACGGACAGTATCTTGGTCCCGTACCTTCAATCACTCCCGAATATAATGGTGAGCGACTTAAGTTATCTTTTATAATTTTGTGTGTTTGTTCATTTGTATAAGTTAAATAACATGGAATTTGATTAAGATTTGTTTGAGACTTGTCTGTATCAAAAGAAAAATGTACCACATTCGTATCTCCATATTGAGGTTCCATCTTTGTTAAATCAACAGATCGCCCATCAACTCTAGGAGGGGTTCCTGTTTTGAATCGTCTTAATTCAATCTCTAGTTCTTTTAAATTTTCACTAATCTTCTGAGAGGTTTTTAATCCATTTGGTCCAGTTCGTTCAATAGTTTCACCAGTTAAACATCGTGATTGTATATATGTTCCACTTGCCAAAACTACAGCTTTACACTTGTAATAAATCCCAGTATTGGTTACAACTCCTACAATTTTACTATCTTCTACTACAATTTTTACAATCTCTTGTTGTTTAATTAACAAATTGTCAGTGCTCTCTAAAACCTTCTTCATTTCAGCCATATATTTTGTTTTATCTGCTTGCGCTCTTAAAGAATGTACTGCTGGGCCTTTTGCGGTATTAAGCATTTTAGATTGAATATACGATTTATCAATATTCTTTCCCATTTCACCACCCAATGCATCAATTTCCTTTACCAAGTGTCCTTTGGATGTTCCTCCAATATTCGGATTACATGGCATCATAGCAATGCTCTCAAAACTCATTGTAAACATTATAGTTTTTTTCCCTAATCTTGCACTAGCTAAACTGGCCTCACAGCCTGCATGTCCAGCCCCAATCACTGCTATATCTATTTCTTGCATAAATATCATTGTCAAAACTTTATATATCTCTACTATTTATTAGTTTTATAATGTTGCTAAGTTTTGACATACTCCTTTCCATATTCACTCACCTCATACTAGTTTGAGATTTTACGTTGCAACTCACATAATCTTTAATTTTATTATTTGTGACTCTCTATCTATTTTAATATTTCTTATACGTACTATAATTATTTTCTAATATTTCAAAGTACATATATATATAATCTATGTTAATTGTTTTCTTCCTGTATCAGAAAAAAACACCTTATCTCTTTTACGGTAAAATTTTTACTTGCCTAAACAAAATCTTTCAAACAAGTTATCTATTATTTCTTCTTTTAATACTTCTCCTGCAATCATTCCTAAATATCCATATGCTTCATGTAAATCCATTGCAATGTAATCAACTGATAGCTCTCTTTCTAATGCTAAAATAGCTTGATCTAAACTTTGTATTGATTTAATTAAAGATTCTTTTTGGCGTTGGTTTGAAATTGCAATGTTAGGAGCAATTTCTATCGATTTAAATATATTTTTCATCTCAATTTTCAGTTTATCAATACCTTTGGATGTTTTCGTTGATATATTTACTATCTTTGATGATTTATTATATTCTAAAATATTTTCTTCATAAGTTTTAAACTCTAAATCTGTCTTGTTTAAAACACATATTACATTCTTATCTATAGTTAAATTTATTAAATTAATATCTTCTTTAGTAATTTCTTCTGAGCTATCTATTATAACCAAAATTAAATCTGCTTCTTGTATACATTTTTTAGATCGGTCTATACCAATTTGCTCAACAATATCTTGTGTTTCATGAATTCCAGCTGTGTCTAAAAGAACAAAAGGTATTCCGTCAATATTTAAATATGCTTCAACTACATCTCGTGTAGTTCCAGCAATATCTGTTACTATAGCTTTATTTTCTTCTAATAAAATATTTAGTAAAGAAGATTTTCCTACATTGGGTTTTCCTACAATTGCAGTTTTTACACCCTCTCTAATCATCTTTCCATTATTACTAGTCGCTAGTAATTGGTCTAAATTTTGATGTATTTTTTTTATTTCACCAGCTAAATCTTTTATTAAAATATCCTCATCATCATATTCAGGATAATCTATTGATACTTCTATTTTTGCTATTAGATTCATTAACTCATTTTGATATTTTTTTATCTCTCTTGTAAGCTTTCCTTCAAGTTGATTTATCGCCTGTTTTAAAGATAATTCTGTTTTAGCCTCTATAATATCCATCACAGCCTCAACTTGAGATAAATCAATTCTACCATTTAAAAATGCACGCTTTGTAAACTCGCCTCTTTCAGCTATTCTTGCTCCATTTTTAATAATATTCATTAAAATAAGTTCCATGGGTACAATTCCACCATGACAATTTATTTCAACAACATCTTCTCGTGTAAATGTTCTTGGTGCTTTCATTAGCATAACTAGAACTTCATCAATAACTTCATTATTTTGGTCGACAATATGTCCATAATGAATTGTATGAGTTGACATATCAATTAAAGTTTTTTTTGAAGAAGTTTTAAAAATTTTATCAACAATTTCAATTGCTCTGTCTCCACTAACTCTAATTATCCCAATTGCACCCATTCCAATGGCAGTTGATATACTTGCTATTGTATCTAAATCATTCATGTTTTTTCCTTTCAAATAGTTAGTAAACGTACTTAATAAGCTGAGGACTTGAGAGCTGCTCTCCTGTACCACTATAATTAAATTTAGTTACTATATTTTAAGCGCTATTTTACAAAAAATTTAATGGTCAAAGTTTCTACAATGATTAAAACATAACTTAATTTGTGGTAGCATATCCCATTCCTGTTAAATAGAGAGATGCACCCAAATTCTGTGCATCTCCTCCTATGCTCAACTATATTTTGGCCTAATTATAACCTTTCTGTGGGGGTCTTTTCCCTCACTTTCGGTTGTAACAAATTTATCATTTTGTAATGTCTCATGCACTATTCGTCTATCATATGCATTCATTGGTTCTAAAGAAACTGACTTTCTAGTTTTAGCAGCTTTTTTAGCCATATTAAAAGCCATTCGTCTTATCGATTCCTCTCTCCGTTCACGATAATTTTCAACATCTACAACAATTTTTACAAATTTATCATTATTTTTATTTGCAACTAAATATGTTAAATATTGTAGCGCTTCTAAAGTTTCTCCCTTTTTTCCAATTATTAAACCTGCTTGTTCACTATTTATATTAATTATAATTTTACCTTTTTCTATTTTCGACTCAAGTTTAGCAGTTATATTCATTAAGTTTAATAAATCTTGCAAAAATTTTAAAGTTTCTTTTGTACTTATAATTTCTTCTGTATTTATATCTACTTCAGGTTGAATAGCTGGCTGTTCAGTTTTAACTATTTGCTCTTGTTTTAATGGTTCTATTTTAATGACTTTTTGTTTTGGAGGTTCTGTTTTAATCTCTTTTAAAGGCTCCGCCTTAACATCCTGTTTTATAGGTTCTTGTTTTTTCTTTTTTACAGCAACCTCTTTTTTTATATTAGAAGGTTTTCCTTGTATTTTTTTTTCAGTAAGCTTTTTCTCATTCTTTTTAGAACCCTTTGTTTCTTTTTTTTGTGATTTTAATGTTATTCTCACTCTTGCTTGTTTAACTCCAAATCCTAAAAAACCTTTTGAACCTTTTTCTAAAACATCTATATTTACTTGATTCGTTGTTGCACCTAATTCAACCAGGCCATCTATTATAGCAGTATCTACATCTTTAGCTACTTTCTCTACAAATTTCATCTATTTCTAGCAAGGATACTCTCACGTATAGAAGTGAGAATATCCTTGCATCCTCCTTTCTGTTAATAAACCCTTTTTATCTAATATTCTAGTTTGTTGTTTAACTAATATTTCGTATTTTACTTTAGAAATATTTCTAAGATTCTCTTTATCTAAAAAAAATATATATTTAATCCAATTAATTCTTTAAATGGATATTAATTTAAATTTTATAGTTTTTATCTTTCTCTAATATCAAACCATATATAAAAGGATAGTACTCTACCTTTTATTCATGCAATTGTAAGGGCGAACATTGTTCGCCCTTACTTTTTACTCATAACAATTTAAATTGTAGAGTTATTAATATTTTCAAAGCTTAATCTTCATTTGTATCTGTTACATTTTCATCTTCTAATTCAGGTGTATTCTCTTTTACGTTTTCATCTTTTAATTCAGTTTTTTTGTTTTGATTGTTTTTTTGTTTATTATCTTTTTTCTCATTATTTTCTGTACCAATTTGAGCTTGTGGATTTTTCTTTTTCTTCTTTTTCTTTCTATTCTTAGCAAGCTCAGCTTCTCTTGCTATACGTTCTTCTTCAAGTTTTCTTTCAAAAGCTAGTTCTTCTTCTTTAACAATTTTATTAACAAACTTTTGTTGTATCATTGATATTACATTTCCTGCAATCCAATATAGTGCCAATCCAGAAGAAACAGTGTAAGAGAAAAATCCCATCATAATTGGCATCATCATGTTCATCGTTTTCATCATGCTTTCAGCAGAGTCTTGAGTAGGGTTTGAAACCGCATTCCCATTTTTAGCAGCTGCTTCTGCTTGCATAGCTTTGCTATTTGCCATTGTAACTTTAGTAAAAATAAAGGTTGAAAGTCCTGCTAAAATAGGAACTATTATAGCTAAATAGTTTCCAGATTCTACAAGGTGTGCTGGAGAATCTACAAGATTAAATATAAACCATTCAAAGTCATTTTTTCTTTCTAAAAGTTCTATAAATGCATCTGCTACATTTTGAGGTACTGAAGAAATTAATGCTTCCCATTGAGCAGTAGTAAAAAGGCTTAGTTTATCAGATAATGTTCCTCCATTATCTATTTTTTCCAATTCATAAATAGCAGAAGAACTCATTGGAATTTTTTCTAACACACTATTCATTATACTATCCCAATTTGGAACCATTTCTATTAACTTATCTGCCATAGCTAAATATAATTCTTTTAACTTTGAAATGTAATGGCTTGGTTGTCTAAGAACTGCATATACTGCATACAATAATGGCAACTGGATTATTAATGGTAAACATCCTGCCATTGGATTAATATTGTATTTTTTATATAAAGCTTGCATTTCTTGAGATTGAGCCAGTTGTGATTGTTGGTCTTTTTTGTTTGCGTATTTTCTTTGTATCGCTTGAAGCTCTGGCTGAAGTTTACTAGTCATACGCATTGAACGTTGTTGCTTAATTTGCAACGGTGTCATAAGTACTCTTACTATCAAGGTAAATACTATTATTGTTAATCCCAATGCCCCCACTGGAAACAATATAACTATACCTTCAAATATTAAATTAAGTATAAAACCAAAAAAACTATTGATTATATTCATTTTTTTCCTCCATTTTTACTCTTCCCCTTCTTTTCAGGAACAAAATCACACATAGGTTTGTGAAAAGGATTG
>LJHD01000265.1 GCA_001983475.1 Candidatus Epulonipiscium fishelsonii
TAACAGATAAAGCTGAGGGAGAAGATATAGTCTGTGCTTTATAGAAATATAAAGAAGTTCATAAGAGAACTGGTTAGAAAGTAGCGTTTCTAATTGAACAACAACCTCCAATCATAAAGGATGTGAGGGTTTTAAAGATATTTAACTTAATATTTTTCTTAATAAAAACATGTAAATGCAGATGTATTACGAAAAAGTATAGTTGTGGACTTAAGAGTCCGAAGGATATAATAACTACTAAAGTTAAAAGACTTTAATAACCCCGCTCCTGGTGGGAGGTTCAGGAATAAAATGTTAAATTCAATAAACGAAATCAATGAATCAACAAAAACTATTTCTGTTGTGCTTAGCATTATTCAAAATATAGCTACACAAACTAATTTACTAGCATTCAATGCAGGTATTGAAGCAGCAAGAGCAGGAAGGGAATTTGAATCAGGGTTTTCTGTTGTTGCAAATGAAATCCGTGAATTGGCAATAAGAAGTGGTATAACTGTAAAAGGAATTGAAGAAATAATAGCAAATAATATACGTAATGTTGAAAGAGGCCAAGAAATGGCAAAAAGTACAGTAGCTATTTTAAATGAAATAATAATTACAATTGACCAAAATGCTGAAAATGCAAATAATTTATTAATCACTAGTGAATCACAAAAAGAAGGGCTTGAGGAATTATTATTAGATACTGAAAAAATCTCTGAAGTTATTGAGACAAATTCCGTAACTTCAGAGGAAAGTGCAGCTGTTAGTGAACAACTTGCTGCACAAGCAGAACATTTATCAACTTTAATGGAATATTTTAAAACTAAGTAGTAATAGCATAAGGATACGAAAGCGGGTCAACAAGACTGATTTTGTATCCTTATTTATAATACACAGATTTACTTGTCATTGGTAAATTTTACTAGGATGTTGAATTGGTGCACCATGAAATTTGCATGTAGAGAACAGTGTTATCAGGCACTTTTATTTATAAGTGCGAATACTATATTATTACAGGTGCTAGTTAAATGTACTAAATGAATTATTCAACAAAATACAATTGACTATTCTAATACGTTTAAATTCTTTCCAATATAATTTGTATTACAAGCAGAGGTATTTTTCAAATTTTAAGTACAACTAATAGTTTTTATATAAAAAGAAATTGTTAGCTTGTGCAACAACCCCTTTTTTGAAATTAAATCAATGAACCTATTTTTGTAACAGCGACATAAACATGTGAAATTTTATACCAAGTAGCTTTGCCTATTTTTCCATCAGGATTTAGATGAAACACATCTTGAAAAACTTTAACTGCATCTGCTGTTTTTTTGCCATAAACTCCATCGGAAGGAACCTTTGGTACAAGTGGATAGTTTTGAGAAATGCGATTTAATTGCTCTTGAATAGTTCTAACTGCTGAACCTGAGGAACCTACTTGTAATGTTGCCCCTGGAAAAGATTCGGGAATTCCTTGAACTTCTGTGGATTCAATTAATTGAATATCATATCCATAAAAATGTTTTAAAATTTGTTCCGCACTAAGTCCATCCTTGCCAAGCTTTTCGCTTCCCCATTGTGTCATCCAGTTCGGACAGGATACTTTAACTCCATCACAATATTGAGTTAGTAAAGGTTGCTTTACTCCAGGACGTTTTACATATATATTAAAAACTTCATCTACAATTTGTGAAACACTATTAAAGATGTCTCGACCATAAAAAAATGCATGGTCAAATGCAGTAGAATTTGTAATAGTAAAGTTTTTGCCTTGATTACGATACCATTCGGTATAAACTCTATTTAAAGTAAAAGAGACAATAGCAATAACATTAGCTTTTATAGTTTCTGTGGGCCATGTTGGGTAAATTTCAGAAGATGCAACATTTTTTATGTAATCTTTATATCGTACAGTATAGTTTGGAGCATTAGCATTATTTGGAGAGCCTTCATGTACTACAATAAATTCAGGAACTACGACTTTATCCAATACAATAAACCCAGAAGCAGTAGTGTTTTTTATCTCATTTTCGGGGATTTTGGGTGGATAATCCCCATACAACTTTGCTGGTCCGATAGAAATATCTATAGTTTCATAACGTAATTTGGGTACAGAAAAACGAGATATTGCTAAAGGTACAAGAGTTATAGGTTGGATTGATTGTGTATCGGCAAAAATTTGTACACCACTAATTACAACTGGTATATAGCTTGATGCAATTGCTTCAATTTGATAAACTGAATAAGGTCGTTTATCAGGATTAGGACCTTGAGTTAAATCATTTGCTGGACATTCTAAAGTAATAATAGGTGTCTGGCCTACTTCGTTAGTATTAAATTCTCCAATTATAACTGGATTTCCATCATTAGTAGTCGTACTTATTATAATTGTAACATCTTCAATTGGAGCGGATGGACTAAAAATTGGATCTGTTGTAACTTCAACAATTAGGGTACCAAAACTTTGTCTAGTAAATTTATTTATAATATATGGGTTCATAACGAGCCTCCTAATGTTTTCTGTACTTTAATATATGTTTAACATAAATTGTCTTATGAATAAATATAGCCTAGGTTAGTGAACAAAAAATATGTCACTTTTAATTAGGGAAGTTTTGATCACGAGCTATAAACTATGTTATTTCTTAATCTATTATCATTAATAAATGTCTGTCTATAGTAAAGGTTATTGAAATAGTAGCAATTAAATTTGAGTGATCATTTTGAAAGATTTACTTGTACTGCCACTAGGGAATTATTGACAAACCTATTTTATGATAAATATAAATATGTGACTAAATCTATTGTTTTTCATAGATAATACTTAAATCCAAATACAATATAATGAATATTTATACAACTGAAGCTGAAAAATCTTTATTTTCTTTATTTTCAGTTAATCTGAATAAACTTTTTTAGGTATAATTTGTACAAAGAAATGTTATTTATTCATAAATTATTATCCATAATTCAGGAATTCCAGATTTTTAAATTATGTTACTGAATCTGTTCCTCCTGAATTATGGAAAAAGCCTAGGTAGTTTTTTCTCTTATTTTTTAGCAAATCTATTGACAATGCTAAAATAAGATAGATGAAAAAGGTGAATGTGAGGGAAAGGAATAACTGAACGGAAAAAGTAAATGTAGATACAAACTGAATAGATGAATGAAAAAGGTAAATGTAGATACAAACTGAATAACTGGACGGGAAAGGTGAAAGTGAAATAGAAACGGAATAGCTGAATGAAAAAGGTAAAGAATAGAAACTGAATAAATAAATGAAAAAGGTAAAAGTGAAATAGAAACTAAATAGCTGAATGAAAAAGTAAATATAGAATAGAAACTGAATAACTGAATGAAAAAGGTGAAGGAGAAAGGAATAACTGGACGGGAAAGATGAATATAGATAGAAACGGAATAGATGAATGAAAAAGGTAAATGTAGATATAAACTGAATAGCTGGATGGAAAAGGTAAAAGTGAAATATAAACTGAATAGCTGGATGGAAAAGGTAAAAGTGAAATAGAAACTGAATAGTTGAATGGAAAAGGTAAAAGTGAAATAGAAACGGAATAGATGAATGAAAAAGTAAATGTAGAATAGAAACGGAATAGATGAATGAAAAAGGTAAATGTAGAATAGAAACGGAATAGATGAATGGAAAAGTAAATGTAGAATAGAAACGGAATAGATAAATGAAAAAGTAAATGTAGAATAGAAACGGAATAGATGAATGAAAAAGGTAAATGTAGAATAGAAACGGAATAGATGAATGAAAAAGGTGAATGTAGAATAGAAACGGAATAGATGAATGGAAAAGGTGAATGTAGATATAAACTGAAAAGGTAAAAGTGAAATATAAACTAAATAGCTGAATGAAAAAGTAAATATAGAATAGAAACTAAATAACTGAATGAAAAAGTAAATATAGAATAGAAACTAAATAACTGAATGAAAAAGGTGAAGGAGAAAGGAATAACTGGACGGGAAAGATGAATATAGATAGAAACGGAATAGATGAATGAAAAAGGTAAATGTAGAATATAAACTAAATACTGACTAAAAAGTATATTGTTAACTTACATAGTTTATTTCAAAATATTTTTTTATACTAGAACCTAACGTAACTTGCTTACTAATCTTACCAAACAAACCGTAAAGCCTCTAGCTTATGGGGATATAAGGCTATTAAATCTTTATTTAAAGCTCTTGTCACGTTCATAAATGTTTCTAAAACCGTGATTTATAAACGCCACTTAGAAGCATATACTTTTTATTCTAACCTTTACATAACCTGTTTATAATCTCAAATGTACGATTATTAATAAGGTAACGCTATGTTTAGGATAAACTAACTTTATAGTTATTATCCAAGGTTTACGTCTTGTGCTAGTAAACTGAATATAGTAAAAGTACTTTAAAATAGTATTAACTGAATTTGAGTATAGTGAGAAGCTCCTGTATGGAGTTTCACTCCCTAACCCTCACAGTTTACAAGTACATCTAATATAACAAAATATTTAATTAGCACAACAGGTAAGGTTTATTTTTTTTAGAGATTATAAACAGCATTATACTAAGGTACCTGGCCATGGGTTTCCTTTGTTAAGGCTTGAATCATTACTACTTTTTATTATTGTATCACGGATTTAACATGCTAAATCCATGATACAGGTTGTTATTCATGATAAGGGGAAAAGGCTAAAAGTCTTTTCTTTTTATTAATAATTTTAGTTTTTTTGGTTGTTAAGTGGCTGCTACTTATTCTTTCACGTCTGCTCTACTACTTATTTTTTCACTCAATTGCTACTTATTTATTCGCGATTACTCTGCTAATTGTTTTTTTCACATGGCTTAACTATTAAAGTATATACCCATAGCTAATAAAATACAACTAGCAAAATAACCTAATATATTTCTTCCCACTAGCACATATTGTCCAATATAGTTGATATTACTCCAAAATGTATATTTATGCATATTTGTGCAATTTGTACATCTTATTTTAGAGGCAATAAGTTATGTGAATTTAGCCAAATTTTTATGTGATATATTAAAAGTCTTGTACTCGCACTTAAAATACTAGCAACTAAATTTGATGAGCTTATCATCAGTTCATCTTAGGGTGTTGAATAAATGATAATGTCTTTAAAAAAGTAAATAATTTTTGAATCGGGATAAAGCCATAAAGTCAAATTACTTTCTTCTTTAATCTTTTGTTGTTATAAAGAAATCAGTTTTATTACTTAAATAATTATTCAACAACCTATACATCTAATATAAAGAAATATTTAACTAGCACAACTGGTTAGTGGTGCATTAAGCAGCTCCAAAATCCTAAAAAAACGTTTTGTCTTATAAGTATGTTTACATCAATGGGCATATATCCCAAGCCTTTAGGGGTGGGAGTTTTAGAATAAGAATAGATAAAAATATAAAATTGCTTGAATTAAGTATAGTTTAATTAGTAATTGGCTATACTTTAATCATCTTGAAATAAGAGGTTTATATAGTAACGAATGTTTTTATTATCAGGGACTAAATTTTATGTTGTAGAATATAATATAAATAGATATTGTTACATATTATAGTAAATTACTTGAGGAGGCTTTTGGTCATTATGAAAATTGTACTTACAGGTGGAGGAACAGCAGGGCATGTCACTCCAAATATAGCACTGTTACCTTTATTAAGAGCAGAAGGATGGGAAATAAATTATATTGGAAGTAAAGCAGGAATAGAAAAGGAATTAATTGAAGCTGAAAATATTGCTTATTATGGAATATCTTCAGGAAAACTTAGAAGATATTTGTCATTTGAAAATTTAAAAGATCCATTTAAAGTGATTAAAGGACTTGGGGATGCATATAAAATTTTAAAAGAGATAGATCCTAACATAGTTTTTTCAAAGGGAGGATATGTTACAGTGCCTGTTGTTATGGCGGCTAAAATGTTAAAAATTCCCGTTGTTATACATGAATCAGATATGACTCCTGGGCTTGCAAATAAAATTGCATCTAAGGGAGCGAAAAAGATATGCGTAAACTTTCCTGAAACACTAAAGTATGTTGGGAAAAAAGGTGTTCTTACTGGTACACCAATTAGAAAAGAGTTATTTCAAGGAAATAGAGCAAAAGGAAAAAGTATTTGTGAATTTACTATTGGTAAACCAACTCTTTTAGTTATGGGAGGCAGTTTGGGATCGGTAAAAGTAAATTCTGTATTAAGGGAAGCTTTAGATCAATTACTTGTAACATATAATGTAGTTCATATCTGTGGAAAAACTAATTTGGATGAAACATTAAAAGAAAAAAAGGGATATACTCAGTTTGAATATGTTGGAATGGAACTTTCACATATATTTGCTTTAACGGATATTATGCTTTCACGAGCAGGTGCAAATTCCTTAGCAGAAATTGTAGCTCTAAAGATACCCAATGTTCTTATTCCTTTATCTAAACAAGCAAGTAGGGGCGACCAAATTTTAAATGCTGATTCTATGGTAAAGCGAGGTTACTCAGAAGCTATCCAAGAAGAAGAACTAGATGTAAATATTCTAATAAATACTATAAACAAAGTATATAATAATAAAGATTTCTATAGAAATTCTATGATTTCAGCAAATAAGTTAAGTGGCACTGAAAAAGTTTTAAAAGAAATAAAAGAACATTGTAAAATCTAATAAAAGTTTTATTAAATGTAAAAGAAATAAAAATATTATTATTTATTATAAAAGGAAAAAATAGGCAAGTGAGATTAATATCTTACTTGCCTATTTATATATACATATTTATGATAAAATAAACTCTATATAAATACTAGAAGTACTTTAAAATAGTAGTAAACGTCTTGTGATTATAGTAAAGGTACTTAAAATAGCAACAACTAATTTTAAGTAGTACATGTGGGGACTGACCATCAAAAAAGTACTTTAAATTATAAGTACGTTTACTATAAACGATAAAAAGTAGAGTACTATCCTTTTATATAGTTTTATAAATAAGTACAATTTAATATACCTAGAGAGGAAAAATGAAATGAACCATATTTTAAAAACAGTTGACCATACATTATTAAAACCTACTGCAACATGGGAAGATATTAAAGAAATTTGTGATGAAGCAAAAGAAATGAAAGTTGCATCAATTTGTATTCCTCCAAGCTTTGTAAAACAAGCAAGTGATTATCTTAAAGGAGAAGTTGCCGTTTGTACAGTAATAGGTTTTCCTTTAGGGTATAACACTACTGCTATAAAAGTTGCCGAAGTTAAGGACGCCTTGGTAAATGGAGCTGATGAAGTTGATATGGTTATTAATATAGGTGATGCTAAAGCTGGCAAGTTTGACAAAATTGAACAAGAAATAAAGGCTCTAAAAGAAGCAGCTGAAGATAAAATCTTAAAAGTTATTATAGAAACTTGCTATTTGACTGAAGATGAAAAAATAGCACTATGTAAAGCTGTTACAAATGCAAATGCGGACTTTATTAAAACTTCTACAGGATTTGGGACAAATGGCGCTACATTGGAAGACATTAAACTTATGAAACAAAATGTTGGTAAAGATGTTGCTATAAAAGCAGCAGGTGGAGTTAGATCTATAGAAGATGCAAATAATTTTATTGACGCAGGAGCCTCCAGACTGGGAACGAGTTCAATTTGTCAGATAATTAAAAATCAACAAGTTACTGGTTACTAAAAAAAGGAGAATATAGAATAAATGAAGAAGATAAATATTATGACATCGTGTGATGAAAATTTAATTGAATATGTTTTTGTACAACTAAAATCCATTCAGTGGAATTTAAAAGACACACAAATTGACTTTTATTTGTTTTATCATAACATATGTGAAGATACTTTAAATAAAATGGAAAAATATGCAGACTATTTCAGTAATGTTAATTTTACAAGAGTGTACATCGAAAATATTGAGCCATATGAAGAATTGGTCAATTTATCAGTTAATCAAACATGGCCTGTTGAAGCGTATTTTACTTTAGAGTGCCAAAAATATTTACCTGAAACAATAGATAGAATACTATATATTGAGGCAGGAGATGTTATATTTATGGGAGATATAGACGAATATTATAATCAGGATTTTTTGGATAAACATTTAATTGCTAGTCCTGCTGTTTACAATACCGCTAGGGAAAATTTATTATTCTATTCAGAAGATCTAATGAATGAGAAATATTTAGACAAGATATTGTATAGGGGAGTTTTTAATTCTGGTTCCTATATTATAAACGTAAAAAAATTTAGACAGGAAAATATTTCTTTGAGCAGTTACTTAGATGTATTATATAATTTAATAAAAAAGTTTCCTAAGAAAGAAATAAGATACTTTGGAGATCAAGGAATAATGTCATTATTGTTTATAGGAAAAATAAATTACTGGAAAATTGCACCAAATAAAAATATAAATCTATTTTATCTACCATACAATTATATAATTGGATTAGATTCAAGAATAATAAAAGTTACGGGGACTCCAAAAATACTTCATTTTATACAAAAACCATGGACAATACAAGATTTAGGAAGATTTGAAGATGAAGAAATTTTTTATACGTATTGGTTTAAACTTGATGAATATGTGAAGTTAGAATTGAAGCAAGTGCTGGTTGATCAAAGCTAAAATATCAATTGTCACATACCCTAAATGATTTTTGCTGAAGAAATAAAAATAGAGTTGAAAAGCAGCAGATTGAGTTAGATTTATTGAAGACACAAATAACTTAATGTAGAGTCGCTGGACGAAGAAGAAGTTAAAGGCTGAAAAAAAAGGGAGAATATGAAATGCAAAAGATAAATATCATGACATCGTGCGATGAAAATTTAATTGAATATGTTTTTGTACAACTAAAATCCATTCAACTTAGCTTAAAAGATAAACAAATTGACTTTTATTTGTTTTATCATAACATATGTGAAGATACTTTAAATTTACTGAAAGAATATGCAGAGTATTTCGGCAATATTAATTTTATAAGAGTATACGTTGAAAATATTGAGCCATATAAAGAATTGGTCAATTTATCAGTTAATCAAACATGGCCTGTTGAAGCATATTTTGCTTTAGAATGCCAAAAATATTTACCTGAAACAATAGATAGGATACTGTATGTGGATGCAGGAGATGTTATATTTATAAGAGATATAGACGAATATTATAATCAGGATTTTTTGGATAAACATTTAATTGCTAGTCCTATTGTTCACAATTTAACTAGGGAAGATTTATTATGTTATTCAGAAGATTTAATGAATGAGAAATATATAGACGGGATATTGTGTAGGGGAGTTTTTAATTCTGGTTCCTATATTATAAATTTAAAAAAATTTAGGCAGGAAAATATTTCTTTGAGCAATTACTTAGATGTATTATATGATTTAAGAAAAAAGTTTCCTAGTAAAGAGATAAGATACTTTGGAGATCAAGGAATAATGTCATTATTGTTTATAGGAAAAATAAATTACTGGAAAATTGCACCAAATGAAAATATAAATCTATTTTATGCACCATATAATTGTATGCTGGGATTGGACCAAAGAATACTAAAAGTTACGGGTACTCCAAAAATACTTCATTTTATACAAAAACCATGGAGAATAAAAGATGTAAGATTTAAAGAGGAAGAAATTTTTTATACGTATTGGTTTAAGCTTGAGCAATATGTGGGGTTAGAATTGCAACAAGTGTTTCTTAATTAAAACTAAAATGTCAATTACTACACATCATAAATAGTTTGGTTTAATTGCATAAGGGTAGAATTTAAAACATTAGAAAATAACAGTTATTGTTTAGAAATTTTTTGATAACAGGTTATTTGCAAATTTTTTAGGGGAGATTAAACATGCAAAAAATAAATATCATGACATCGTGCGATGAAAAATTGATAGAATATGTTTTTTTACAATTAAAATCCATTCAAATGAATTTAAAAGATAAACAAGTTGATTTTTATTTATTTTATCATAATATATGTGAAGATATTTTAAATGCACTGGAAAAATATTGTTTGTACTTAGGTAATATTAATTTTATAAGAATATACATTGAAAATATTGAACCATATAAACTACTTACTGACCCCAGTGAAATAATGGGTGAAAGTAACACAGGAAGATGGCCTTGTGAAGCGTACTTTTCGTTTTTATGCCACAATTTCTTACCAAAAACAGTGGAAAGAATATTATATATTGATGCAGGAGATATTATATTTACAGGGGATATAGATGAATTTTATAATTGCGATTTCTCTAATAGATTTATAATAGGTACAGCTAATATGTATAAAAGTCCAAATAGAGGAAACTTGTTCTATAAAGAGGAAGATTTAATGGATTATAATAGTATTATGCGTATACGTATGGGACTCATTAATTCAGGAAGTTATATGATAAATATAAAAAAGTTTAATGAAGAAAATATAACTATAGATAAATATTATGATGTTATGTACAAAACAAAAGAAATTTTAAAAAATGAAAACCACAAGTATCATGGGGATCAAGGACTGCTTTCATTAGCTTTTGTCGGAAATATTACATTTTATATATATAACCAAAATTTAGATTTATACTATAGACCTTATAATCATATGACAAATCAATATTTTAAGCCGTTAGCTTATACACCAAAAATTATTCATTTTATACGATGGAAACCTTGGAATGGTAAGATGTTATATTTAGAAGAGTTAGTATTAAAGGAAAAACTTAGTAAATATGAAATTATTTTCTTTGAATATTGGTATAAACTAGAAAGAATTGTATATTTAGAAAAAAAGTTATTAAATATATAATTGTTGCGTTTTTTATTAAAAAGATGTACACCAGAAATATGGGCGTACATCTTTTTTTGTAGGGAACAATATGTCTCAGAAAAAAGAGCGTATTATTCCTTCTGTTTTATTTCTACATGCATCTTAGAGCAATTGATTAATCTCTATTTTTCATGCTAATTCTAAATAGCAGTGATTTTAAAACTTTCCAATCAAAAGGATATACAGGATATATATATGATTCTCCAGTAAGAGTTTTTGTACGAACTAATACTACACTAATAAAGATTAATCCTGCTATAAGTCCCCAAATACCAAATAAGCCAGCACTAATCAATAGAATTATACGGAAAAATTTAATACTATAACCCATTTCAATGCTTGGTTGGGTAAAGCTGGAAAGTGCAACTAGTGCCATATATAAAATTGCATGAGGAATAAGCCAGCCCGTTGATACGGCATATTCTCCTAAAATCAACCCACCAATAACAGATAAAGATGTGCCCAACGAATCTGGCGTATTGAGCGAGGCGAGTTTTAAGCCGTCTACTGCAATCTCTAAAATTAAAAATTGTATAACAATAGGTACATTAACAGCTACCTTGGGGAGTAAGAATTCTAACGATAGTGGAACAGCCTCTGGATTATTAATCACAAGAACATATAATGGGGTTAATAGTAAATTAACAATCATAATTACAGCACGTACAAATTTAAGGTAATTGCCTGTAATTATCGGCATATAATAGTCATCTACGTCTTGTGCAAAATCTAAAAATCCAGTAGGTAAAATCATAACACAAGGGGTATTATCTATAATTAGAACAATTTTTCCCTCTACAATTTTAGCTGCTGCAACATCAGGTCTTTCTGTAAAACGAACTTTAGGAAGTGGATTATGCCACTTTTTTCCTTCTAAGGCTTCAATTAAAGTTTCACCACTTACAGTTAAGGCCTCAATCTTAAGGTTTTTAATTTTTTCTTCAATCACAGTTAAGGCTCTTTTATCTACCTTATTAGAAAGATACCCAATGGCTACCTCTGTTTTTGATACATCTCCAATTATATGCATACTAAAAACAAGGTGAGGATCCCGAATTCTTCTTCGTATAAGAGTAGTATTAAATATGATTGTTTCTACAAACCCATCCTTTGACCCACGCAAAACTTTTTCTTTATCAGGTTCACTTACTTTACGAACAGGATAAATTCTTAAATCAATAATTACAGAAGTTTCAGACCCATCAAACATAATAATTATTTTTCCTGTTAATAAAGCAGTAATAATTTTTCCAATGTCTTTTTCTGTTTTTGCTCCAATAGTACTTACTGCTTTTTGTATGAAATCTTCACCAGTTTTTATTTCGTCCAGTGTTTTTTGGTCTAGTGCACATATATCACGTCTCACAAATTCAAAATTTGTTTCTTTGCTTAAACCTTTAATCTGAACCTCCCATACATAAAGGAGTGGGGTTATTAAAGTCTTTTAACTCTATTAAGAAGTTTGATTATATCCATAGGCGTGTTCAGTTTGCCTGTATAGGAATCTTACGTCCATAACTATACTTTTTCTTAATACATCTGCATTTTTACATGTTTTTATTAAGAAGTTAAATATCTTTAAAAAATCCACATCCTTTGTGATTGGAGGTTGTCGTTCAATTAGAAACGCTACTTTCTAACCAGTTCTCTTATGAACTTCTTTATATTTCTATAAAGCACAGACTATATCTT
>LJHD01000266.1 GCA_001983475.1 Candidatus Epulonipiscium fishelsonii
TGTTTTATAGCATATCCATTATAAAATTAACAAAAGTTTTCTATTCTAAGAGATAGCTTGTAATTATTATATCAATGGTGTGCTTTTTCGCATTTCCTCCAGCTTTATCTGTTAGGGGCTACCCACTTCCACTATCAATCGCTTATAGTGTACTTCCCTCAAGAGGAATAGTCGTTGAACTTTACTCTGTTCAAGTAGTAGTTGCTAGTTTCCCAATACGCTTACTGAATGAGAAGGCTTATATCCCAACCATAAAAGATAGTGAATTTTACTCCCTTATTCTATAATTAAAAAATTAATACTTAAAAGTCTTGCAAATAACTGAGCTTAAATTTAAACACAGTATTATGTGAACTACTCCCACTTATAGAAGTGGGAGCTTCTCAGTCAATAGTAGTATTCTACTAAGTATCCCTGAGCTATCCCCATAGTTGTTCCCTACTCTATTGCTAACTTTAACAAATTGTAGGCGGTATTAATGTCTCTATCAAGGTTTGTCTTACATTTTTTGACATATCCATTCTCTCATCTCCTATAGACGAGGGCGTATTCGTATTCTTGCTATCTTTAGATAAAGAAACAATTGATTTTTTTTTATTTTTTAAACAATTCATGTTCTCTTGCATAATAAAATAAGTATTGTTGGGCGTATCCTGCTAATTCACCATAATATTCTTTGGCAAATTGTTGAATATCTCGTAATTTTTGTTCCTTACCTTCAAAGTATAACCCTTCTATCACTCTTTTAATCCAAACATCAGTTGGAAATACTTCCATTTTTCCATATGAAAATAAAAGAATGCAATCTGCAATCTTTGGTCCAACCCCTTTTATCTTCATAAGTGTATCTCTAGCTAGTTCTGTTTTCATTGTGAAAATTTCATTTAAGTTAATTTCTTCTTCTATTATTTTTTTACATGCATCCATAATATAAGGTGCTCTAAATCCTACTTTGCATTCCCTTAATTCTTCCTCAGATACTTTTACTAAATCTTCCGGAGAAGGAAAAGAATAAAATTCTATTTCTGAATCAATATTTTCCAGTTTTTCTCCAAATTTCCTTGTAATATTTTCTATACAATTTTTTATTTGTGGAATACTATTATTTTGTGAAATAATAAAAGAAATTAACATTTCCCAAGGGTCTTGCCTCAATATACGAATGCCCTCGCCAAATCGAATTGCAGTTTGCATATGTTCATCTTTATTATTAAGAGTATCTATTATTTCTTCATAATTTGTTTCTAAATCAAAATATGGTTTCCATATTTGCTCAAGGTCTCCAACAGTACTATTGCAGATAAGAATACTAGTACTATTTGGTTGGTGTCCTACTTTTATAACTTTATCTTTTGCAACTATTATATAAGTTGTATCATTTATTTTCTGAAAACGAAATATTTGCCCACTTTCTAAAATTTGTTTGATATTAAAAAAATTAATTCCTTCCACTATAACTGCATTTTTCATTTTCCCACTCACTTTCTTGTCTATATATTACATATTATTTCCATTTTTTTCTTTGTTTATCCTATATTGAAATATAATTTATCTTATATTGAAATATCACCACTATATAAGTAATTTTATCTAAACTTTTAATGTTACACGAAGTAATGATGATTTTAAATTATTAAAATCGTTTAAGATACAACTTTTTAGACTATATTTTAATTAAGAAATGGAGGACGATTAAATGTATTTATATTGGAGCAAAATAATTAGACATGGTAAAATTTCTGCAACATATAAATTTGCATTAGCAGAAGCAATACTTGAAATGGCTTCCGATGGAAAAAAAGAAGCAACTTTAAAAGAGATAGCATTATATTATGCATATCATTTATGCTTTCACCTTAAAGAAGCTCCAAAGCAGTGTACTAGTCAGCAAAGTCAATTTTTAGAAGTATGTAAATTATATAATGACAGAGAAATAGTTTTGGATGACTTAATTAATGTAACGGTTAAAAATGGATTTAATGATGTAATTGATTAAAATTTCACACATATCTGAAATTTTGTTTGAGATATGTCATAAGCTAGTCAGCATATAAGGAAACTTGTATTGAGTGACGGAGTATAATTCGTCTAATACTACTTGAATTGCTGGAAACCCCTAAAGCTATCTATACCACAACGTAATTTCTTGAATAGAAATAAGCGTGATGGTTACGAAAGTAGAAAAAAATAGATGGATGATATACTGGTTAAATCCTAAGTATTATTAAATGGGCAATCAGCAGCCAAGACCGAAAGGTAAGGTTCAACGACTATTCCTCTTAGTGGAAGTACACCATAAGCTATTGATGGTGGAAGCGGGTAGGCCCAAACATATGATGATGTGGGATAAGATATAGTCTGTGCTTGTATGAAAATGCAAGAAGTTCAAAATAATTTAGAGAACTGCAATAAGAGTAGCGTCTTATTGTGAACAACAACCTCATAAATTTAGAAAAAATAGTAAAAGCTAGTGCAATTAATATACTTTGATTTATGAGGTTCAGAAATTTCATATGATTAATAGAGAAATTTTACCTATTAAATTTTTTAACAAAGAAATTTCAAAAAATGGTAAAAAATTAATTTTTACCCAACATTTATTTGATTTGATTGAAAATAATAATCTAGAAGATTTATTAAATAAAGTTGAAAAAAGGTGGAAAGAAGTTGAAGCAAAATGGAATGACCATTCTTTAACTCAAAATGGTGAATTTGATAACAAAATAGACTTTTCAATTATTCAAAACAATAGGCTTAAAATAAATTCTTCAATTCAGAATAAAGTGCTTGTTACTAAAATGAAGTCTATACTCATTCAGAATAAAGAACTTGATACTAAAATGGATTCTTCAATTGTTCAAAATAAAGAACTTGATACTAAAATAGATTCTTTACTTATTCAAAATAAAGAACTCGATACTAAAATGGATTCTTCAATTATTCAAAATAAAGAGATTGACACCAAAATAGATTCTTCAATTGTTCAAAATAAAGAACTTGATACTAAAATAGATTCTCTACTTATTCAAAATAAAGAACTTGATACTAAAATAGATTCTTCAATTGTTCAAAATAAAGAACTTGATACCAAAATAGATTCTCTGCTTGTTCAAAGTAATAAATTACAATCTCCAATTATTCAAAATGAAGAGATTAATACTAAAATAGACTCTTTACTTGTTCAAAATAAAGAACTTGATACTAAAATAGACTCTTTACTTGTTCAAAATAAAGAACTTGATACTAAAATAGATTTTCCACTTATTCAAAGTAATGAGATTGATGCTAAAATAGATTCTTTGATTACTCAGAATAATAATATTGATACTAAAATAGATTCTTTGATTATTCAGAATAATAAGCTTGATACTAAAATAGATTTTCCTATTATTCAACATAAAGAACTTAATAATACAATAGATTTTCCTATTATTCAACATAAAGAACTAGACAATAAAATAGACTCTCTGCTTATTCAAAATAATGAGCTAGATAATAAAATAGGCTCTTTACTTATTCAAAATAATGAAATTGATACCAAGATAGCTTCTTTGATTATTCAAAATAATACACAAGAAAGTAACTTGCCTTCTTTTAAAATTCAAGTTAATGAGGAAATAAGTTATTTAACAACAGATAATAAAGAAGAGTCTTTGACTAGCACAAATAATGAAACAGATAGTGAACCAGACTACTTCCTTATTTATGATAAATAACTGCTATTGAATAAGAGAAAAAATCCTTTCTTTTTCTCTTATTCATATTCATTATTTGTATACACTACTAATAAAATTCTCTCAACTAATAAAAGTGAAAAAGTTCTCAGGTACTATAACTTTCTTAATCTCAAAAAATCAATATACTAATTATTTTTACTACCAATAGTTACGCATTTGTTTCAAGACGTTACTATGTTGCTATATTAAATTTATGGTGTTGAGGTGGTAGACCCCCCATGGCTTTGCCACGAACCCAAATTACTTTATTCCTTAATCTTTTATTGTAAACAAATATTATTATACTATAAAGAAATCAACTTTGTTAGTTAAATGTATTAAATGAAAATGAATTATTCAACAACCTGAAATTAATTAATTATTTGTGATACATTGTCATATGCTTCTTTAACAAAATACATTTGGCTATCTAAAGGTTCTCCGCTTGTTTTCTTTTCATATTCACCTGTAAAATTCATAAGTCTAGCTTTTATATTATCTTTCAACATAATTTCTAAAGATTCGCAAATTTTATTTTTTATATCTTCATCATAAATTGGAGTTGCAACTTCAACACGTTTTTCAAGATTACGCGTCATGCAATCTGCTGATGAAATATACATTTTCATATCATGACCCGTACCAAATACATATATTCTTGAATGCTCCAAAAATCTTCCCACAATACTTGTAATTCTTATGTTTTCAGTGTATCCTTCCAGGCTGGGGACTAGACAAGAAATGCCTCTAATAATTAAATCAATTTTTACACCAGCCCGTGATGCTTTAACTAGAGCTTTTATTACACCAATATCTGTAAGTGAATTTATTTTTATTATTATTCTACCATCTCCATCTTTTTCTTGCTTTTTAATTTCACTTTCTATTAACTCAATAATTTTCCCTTTTATCCCTTTTGGAGATACTAAAATACTATGATATTCTTCGCTTAAGTTTTCTGTAGGTATATTTTTAAACAATTCTTCAATATCTTCTCCAATATCTTGATTTGCTGTTAATAGAGATAAATCTGTATACATTTTTGCAGTTGTTTCATTATAATTACCTGTACCTATTTGTGAAATGTAGGAAATATTACCAGAGTCTTCTATCATTGAAATAGAACATACTTTGGAATGTACTTTATATTTCTCCAATCCATAAACCACTGTACACCCAGCTTCAATCAACTTTTCAGACCAATTAATGTTATTTTTTTCATCAAATCTAGCTCTAAGTTCCATTATTACAAATACATTTTTTCCATTTTCTGCTGCACGACATAGATAGTCTACAATTCTAGTTTTTTGTGCCATTCTATAAATTGTAATTTTTATTGAAGCTACTTTAGGATTGCTTGCAGCTTCTTTAAGTAAACTTAAAAATGGAGCAATACTTTGGTAAGGAAAAGATAACAGCAAATCTTTTTTCTTAATTTGCTCAATCATACTTTTATTTAAATCTATAAGATGTGAATGCTGTGGTTTAATTTGAACATGCATAATATCATTCAATATTTTGACTGGTAAATTGTTTAATAACTCATCAGTAAAGTCAAAGCAGATTGGAATTTTGTTGTTTATAAAAAATTGCTCAGGCAGTTTTAAATTTTTCTTAAGTAATTTTATAGTCTCTATATCAAGACTTGAAGAATATTCTAATCTGACAGCTGCCAACCTACCACGTTTTTTAAGTAAAATTTTAAGATGAGAAATATAGTCTTCATCCTCATCCGCAAATTCTTCATCCAAATTTACATCTGCATTTCTTGTAACTCTAATAAAACTTTTTTCAATAACTTCAAATTTCTTAAATAATTTATTTGCATATTTTAGAACAACTTCTTCTGATAATATAAATCTCGTCTTATCTTTATTTAAAAATATAATTTTAGGACAATTAGGTGGCATGCTAATAATACCATGTGTTTGTTTTTCACCTTTTAATAACTTTAAAATTACATAAGGCCGATTATTTTTTAAATGAGGAAACGGAAATTGTCTATTCACAATAGCCGGAGATAATATCGGTTTTATATACTCTTTAAAATATACTTTTACAATTTCTATTTCTTCTTTTTTTAAGTCTTTTATTTTAAGGTTATATACATTTGCCTCTCTTAATTTCGTGCTAATTTCTTTATAGACCATATCTTTTTTTTCATATAAAGCTTTTAATTTCACATAAATTGCCTCAATTTGTTGCTGTGCACTCATTCCTGTTCTAATATCAACACTATTTTCCCCTAATAAAACGTGGTCAAATAAACTTCCAACACGAATCATCATAAATTCATCTAAATTACTCACAAAAATTGATAAAAATCTTAATCTTTCTCCAATTGGTACAGTTTCATCTCTTGCTTCATCTAATACTCTTTCATTAAAGTTTAACCATGAAAGTTCTCTATTTTGCATATACACTCTACTTTTCATACGTTTCTCCTTTTAATTTATAATACAAATATCCTTCTCTAAGTCCAAAATTGCTTACTATAAAATTGCTAGAATTCACATGTTTTGCAATTTCATTAGCAATAATCATACCAGGAATAAAAGTGTGAACACGTTCAGGTGCAACTTTTAACATTAAATCTATTATTTGTTTTTTGCTTTCTCGTGTAAATTGAATAAGATTATAAAGATGTTCGTATTCAAATCTATTATCTTTTAATCCGTATTTTTTATTACACATTTTTTTGAGAGTACGTATAGAGCCTCCGATACCTAAAATTGTACCAATATTTTTATTTTTTATAAAATTTACCTCTTTTAAAATCATATTTACATGTTCTTCCATTAATTTTTGCTCTTTTTTATTAGCTATTAAACCATTCACAAAAGTTGAATATAATGATAAAGAACCAATTGGCAAGCTAATACAATTTTTTATTGCACCATTTTTATACTCCACAAGCTCTGTGCTACCTCCACCAATATCTATTAATAGTCCTTTTTCTAAGTTGTTTGCTTTAGAGGCTCCTAAGAACCCTAATTTAGCCTCTAATTCACCAGAAATTAAATCAATATCAAATCCTGTATTATATTCAATCTCTTTGATAACTTGCTTGTTGTTTATTGCATTTCTTAAAGATGCAGTTGCGAATACAAATAATTTTTCAATCTGTATAATAGACAATGTATTTTTAAAAGTATTTAATACTTCACAAGCTTTATCGATTCCTTCT
>LJHD01000267.1 GCA_001983475.1 Candidatus Epulonipiscium fishelsonii
CTCCTGCTTTTCCCGCTATAAATCCTTGCATAGCTGTATAAATAGCAGTACCTGTTATATTTATGTTTAAGTCATTTAAAAGTTTCATAGCTCTGATGCCTTCGCTAGTGACAGGTACTTTAATATATAAATCATCTCCTAAAATATTTCTCATATGTTGAGCTTCCTTTACCATATCTTCAGCTTTTAGAGAAATTACTTGTGCGTGCAGCTGCGCTTGTTGAGGTAAGTATTCTCTTATAGCTTTTAATACCTCCATAGGATTTTTGTTCTGTCTTTTTAGAATAGAAGGATTTGTGGTAACTCCATCACATGGCATTTTTGTATAAACTTCTTTTATTACATCTAAATTTGCATCATCAATTAATATTAACATTTTTATGCTCCTTCTTTTTAATTTGATTTAATTAAATTTTTAATACCAACTTTTTCACTTATATTATAAAATGTTTGCATTTCTTCCTTAGTATGTAGTGGTGGATTATCTTTTTCAAAGCAAAATTTTAAATCTTCCACAAGATTATATTTGGCTATAGCTAGAGGATTATAATTTAAAATTTCGTACTTAACATCATTATAAAGATTAAAAATATAAGATGATATTTTTTCTATGTTTTCAGTTGCTGTAGTAATATCAGGTATCATAGGCGTTCTAACTATTAATTTTTTCTTATGTTCACTATTCAAAATGAGTTCAAGGTTAGATTTAATTAGTTTATTACTAACTTTGGTATATTGCTGGTGTAATATATCGTCAAAGATTTTAAAATCAGCAAATATAGTGTCTACCAAGGGCAATATTTTATTTAAATTATGACTACTAGTGAATAACGATGTTTCTATAGCGGTATTTATCCCTTCTTCTTTTAATCGCTTTAATAATTCAATTACAAAGTTTATTTGAAAAAATATCTCGCCTCCAGACAATGTCACTCCACCATTATATTTAAAGAATGGTTTATCTTTTAAAACTTTTTCCATAGCCTCATCCAAAGTATAATATATAGAGTCCATAACCAGCGCATTTGTTGGGCAAACATCAATTAGTTTTAAAGACTCGGATAGTTCCGTTTTATCCAAAACTACCTTAATATTGTTATTTTCTTTAATAATAGAACCATTGTTACAAGTATTTAAACAAGTTTCACAGCCAATGCACTTGTTTTTTCTAAATATAAGATTTTGTTTTGATGAAATGCCCTCTGGGTTTTGACACCAGCTGCACCTTAAAGGGCATCCTTTAAAAAATATTACTGTTCTTATCCCATCCCCGTCATGTGTACTAAATCTTTGAAAATCAAATATTAATCCCAAATTAGATGTTTGCATAGGCAGTTCTCGCTATAATTTCATTTTGTAATTTGTCGTCAAGTTCTACAAAATAAGCTGTGTACCCCGCAACTCTCACAGTCAAGTTTTGGTATTGCTCTGGGTTTTTCTTTGCTTTAACTAAATCTTCACCATTTAAAACATTAAACTGAATATGAGGTACTTCTAAATCAACAAACGTTCTTAAGAATGAAGCAAATTTATTAATACCTGTTTCTGTACTAAAAAATTCTGGCAGAAATTTCATATTTAAAAGGCCACCATTTGTAGTCAAATAATTGTCTAGCTTTGATACAGATTTCAAAACAGCTGTTGGCCCTTCAATATCTCTACCATAAACCGGTGACATTCCACCATCTGCCAA
>LJHD01000268.1 GCA_001983475.1 Candidatus Epulonipiscium fishelsonii
ATTTTTATGGATTGTGGTTGGTTGTATTTTCGGAGGAGCAATGCATGATTTTTTGATAGGAATGATGTCAATAAGATCAGATGGTACCTCTGTCTCTGTTTTAGTAGGAAACAATCTGGGGGAAGGCATGAGAAAACTTATGATAGGATTTTCGACTATATTATTACTTCTTGTTGGAGTAGTATTTGTTTCTTCCCCAGCGGATTTATTGGCAAATCTTACTGGTCAAAATAGATGGATTTTTGTAGCTATAATTATGATTTACTACATAATAGCAACTGTTTTACCCATTGACAAAGTTATTGGTAAAATTTATCCAATTTTTGGTGTATCTTTATTTATAATGGCAATAGGAATTGTTGGAGGAATGATAACAACAGGACTCATTACAGAAATTCCTGAATTTAGCTTCACAAATCCACATATACAAGGAAAATATATTTTTCCATATTTATTTATTTCTATTGCTTGTGGTGCAATTTCAGGTTTTCATGCAACTCAATCTCCAATGATGGCAAGATGTATAAAGAGTGAGAAAGAAGGCCATAGTGTATTTTATGGAGCTATGATTGCCGAAGGTATTGTTGCTCTTATTTGGGCAGCTGCAGCAATGACTTTCTTTGGAGGATTGGAAGGGCTTGCAGAAGCTGGAACTGCAGCTGTTGTTGTAAATAAAATCTCTGAAGGATTAATGGGAAATATAGGAATGGTTTTAGCTGTTTTGGGAGTTATAGCCTGCCCCATAACTTCAGGAGATACTGCATTTAGATCACTACGACTTACAATAGCTGATTCATTTAATATCGATCAAACAAAACAAATAAATCGCTATAAAATTATTATTCCTATTTTCGTTTTAGCAATAGCTTTACTATTTATTGATTTTAATATTATTTGGAGATATTTTAGTTGGTCAAATCAAACACTAGCATGTATTGCACTTTGGACAGCAGCAACCTTTTTAAAAAAACAAAATTCAAATTATTTTATAGCATTAATACCAGCAATATTTATGACTATAGTAGTAACTTGTTACATTTTAGTGGCTCCAGAAGGATTTGGAACTATTATGACAAATTTACTAGGAAACATTAAAACTGCAGAAATTGTTGGAGTTATATCAGGTATTGCAGTTGCAAGTGGATCATATGTTATATTTAACAAAAAAATAGGTAAAGCATAGGCAATATATATATTTAGAATTATTCGTAATAAGGGAAAAGGATATTTAATCTTTTTTCCTTATTTTTTGCACATTGTAATAAAAAAAGCCTTAAATTCCCACTTATATAAATATACTATTGTTAAATAATTCATTTTCATTCAGTACATTTAACCAATAAAGCTGATTTCTTTATAGTTTACAACAAAAGATTAAGGAATAAAGTAATTTTGGCTCGGGGCAAAGCCCCGCTTCAAAAGTTGTTTACTTTTTTATTCATGGATTAGAAATTAAAGATTTATCATCCTCATTTATTCAACGCTACATATAAAATAATGTATTTCCGGTAACTCTATAAGTTTACTTATCATGAATAAATTTTATATAATTTGATCTAAAGAACGACATCGAATTGCCTTGGCAATATGTTGTTCATCAATTAAGTCACTATTATTAAGATCTGCAATAGTGCGAGAAAGCTTAAGTATTTTATGATAACTTCTCATTGTAGGCGATGTTGATGAATTTGGTCTTTCAAACCAATTTTCCAATAAAAACTGAGCATTAGATGTTAATTTACAATAAGTAGCAATTTCGCTCGGAGAGATTGACTCATTATACCTATTAGATTTAAATCTATGTTTTTGTCTCTCAAGCCCAATTTCGATAGAATTTGACATATCTTTTGTAGATAAATTTTCTGTTGAATTTAAAGATTTTATTGTTAAAGGCTCTGTTTCAATATGAATATCAATTCTATCAAGAAGAGGGCCAGATAATTTATTTAAGTATTGCTTAACTTTATTTGGACTACAAATACATCTTTTCAAATTTGGATAATATCCGCATGGACAAGGATTAGTTGATGCAATAAGAATAAAATCTGAAGGATATGAAACAGTGTGTTGAGTTCTTGATATATCTATTCTCTTACTTTCAAGAGGTTGGCGTAAAATCTCTAGTGTTTTTTTATTAAATTCTAGTAATTCATCTAGAAATAAAATACCCATATGTGCAAGGCTTATTTCTCCAGGTTTTGGATTTGAGCCACCACCAGCTAATGCCTGAGGAGTAATTGTGTGGTGCGGAGAACGAATTGGCCGTTGTGTTATAAGTTCAGATGTGGATAATAAATCTGCTAGAGAATATATTTGTGTAAGCTGAATTGCTTCATCAGAAGTCAACGGCGGAAACAATGCTGGAAAGCTTTTAGCAAGTAAGGTTTTTCCCGAACCAGGAGGCCCAATTAGAAGCATATTATGGTGTCCACACGCAGCTACAATCATAGCATTTTTTGCATGAAGTTGCCCTTTTATTTCTGAAAAATCAGGATAAGTTGCTGTTTTATTAGTCATATAGTTATAAATTGAATTTGGTAACTCAATTTTAGAATTAAGATAATTAACAACATCGCTTAATGAATTTGCGTACAATATATTTGGATTATTTAAACAAGTAAGTTGTTTTTCAGCTTCAACAGGTACAATAAATTTAAATGTATTAAACTCCTCTTTTTGATTTAATGAACAAATAATAGGAAAAAGCTGTTTAAAAGACCTTAAAGAACCATCTAACGCAAGTTCTCCAAAAAATAAATGATTTTCTATTTTAGAAATATTAGCAACACCAGTACTACATAAAATTCCAAGAGCAATTGGAAGATCATACAATGCCCCTTCTTTTTTTATATTAGCTGGAGCTAAATTAACAGTTATTCGGTTTATGGGAAACCTATAATTACTATTTTTTATAGAACTACGAACACGCTCTTTTGCTTCACGTACAGAAGAATCAGGTAAACCAACAATATCAAATGCAGCTAAGCCATTATTTATATCAACTTCAACTTGAACTTTAAGGGGTTCAAGCCCTTTTAAAGCATAACTTAATAATTTACAAAACATAAAAAATTCCTTTCAAAAAAACTATATGTAAAGCTTAACCAAGTTTAAAATTACTTAGACAAAAAACATAAATTTTTTTAAGAAATAGAAAACTATTATCAACAGTGGAAGGAATTTTGATTGACATTTTATTTAAGTTACCATATAATTCAAATATATTAATGAAAAAGAATTTATTTAAGTCTTATCAATTACCACATGTCCCAAAGATATAGTGGTTTTCTGCATTAAATTTATAAAAGTAACAGGTGATTAAATGGAAGAAGAATTTTATAAAGTATGGTTTCATGAAGTAGATATACCTTCACACATAAAAAAGAGAATATACAATCGATTGAAAAGCTGCAAAGAAATATTTGCATTAAAAAAAATTGACTATGCAGCCATGAATTTAAACGAAAAAACTATATATAAAATAATTGAGTCGAAAAATTATTTAAACCAAATCGAATTAATTTTAAGCCAAAATACTAAACTGGGTATAGAGGTTATAAATATAGAAGATGAGTATTATCCTATAGAATTAAAAAAATTAGAGGACTCTCCAATTATACTATATGGTAGAGGAAATAATAAAGAAGTACTAAAAGAAAAATATCTATCTATTGTAGGTGCAAGAAAATGTTCTGAATACGGCTATAATTTTGCTAAAAAGATAGCCAGTGAACTTGTAGAAAAGGGCCTTGGAATAGTTAGCGGAATGGCAGAAGGCATAGATGGTGCATCTCATGAAGGTGCATTACAAAATAATGGCAATACAGTTGCTATAGTTGGAACAGGTTTAGATAAATGTTATCCTATGTCAAATAAGCAATTATATAATAAAATTTTGGAGCAAGGCTATGTACTTTCTGAATATAAAATAAAAACAGAACCAATGAAATATAATTTTCCAAAGAGAAATAGACTAATTAGTGGAACAGGTGTAGGAGTTATTATTATCGAAGCAAGAAAAAAAAGTGGCAGTTTTATTACAGTAAATTTTGGTTTAGAACAAGGCAAAGATATCTTCGCCTTAAAAAGAACTGATAACAACGAGTTAAACTTTGGAACTAATTTACTAATAGAAGACGGTGCAACTCCTTTTGAGGATGTAGAAGATATAATAAAAGGATTGCCATTATATGTGCAAAAGGAATTGAATAAAAATTTTAATTATACACAAACTATTAAAAATTCACTTGATAATAATGAAGTTATAGTATATGATTGTTTAGATTGGCAGCCAGTGTCAATCGAACATTTATTTTCAAAAGCCAATTTTGACAGAGATTATTTAGATCTAATCTTAATGAAATTAGAAATTAAGGGAGTTGTAAAAAGGTCATTTGGAAATAGATATGCAAAAATAAGATAATTAACCTTTTGTTAGTTATTCTATTAATAATTTGGAGGGATATTGATATGGCAGGCAATTTAGTAATTGTAGAGTCAGCAGCTAAAGTAAATACAATTAGTAAATTTTTAGGTAAAACATATAAAGTGGAAGCATCTATTGGTCATGTGAGAGATTTACCAAAAAGTCAATTAGGGGTAGATGTAGAAAATGATTATGAGCCTAAATATATAACTATAAGAGGCAAAGGAGATTTGTTACAAAAGTTACGTAAGGATGCTAAAAATGCTACATGCATTTACTTGGCTACTGACCCAGATAGAGAAGGAGAGGCTATTTCATGGCATCTTTATTATGCTTTACGTCTTGAAGGAAAAACTGTTAAAAGAATAACTTTTAACGAAATAACTCAAGATGCTGTTAAAAATGCTATTAAAAACCCTAGAGACATTAATTTAGATCTAGTTAATTCACAACAAGCTAGACGAGTTTTAGATAGGTTGGTAGGATATAAAATAAGCCCAATACTTTGGAAAAAACTCAGAAAGGGACTTAGTGCAGGTCGAGTTCAATCTGTAACTTTAAGACTTATTTGTGACCGTGAAAAAGAAATTCGAGAATTTATTGAAGAAGAATATTGGTCTATTGATGCTTTATTTAGATTAGGTAAAGTTAAAAGTTTTGAAGCTAAACTTGATAAAATCGATGGGCAAAAAGCTAAAATTCAAAATAGCGAGCAAGCTTTAAATATAATTGAAGAATGCTCAAAAAATAATTATACAGTTATTGAATGTAAAGAAAATGAACGAATTAAAAATACAGTTTTACCATTCACAACTAGCACGTTACAACAAGAGGCATCCAAACATTTAGGTTTTTCTACTCAAAAAACTATGAATATTGCTCAACAACTTTATGAAGGGGTTAAAGTTAGAAAAAACACTTTAGGTATCGTTAGTTATATTCGTACTGACTCTATAAGAATATCTGAAAGTGCAAGACTTATGGCAAAAGAATATATTCAAAAAAATTATGGCGAAGAATATTTAGCAAAAGAAGTTGGAAAAAAAACTAAGACAGTTAAAACTCAAGATGCCCATGAAGCTATACGTCCAACTCATATCGAATTAACTCCTATGGAACTAAAAGAATATTTAAGCAAAGATCAATATAGATTATATAATTTAATTTGGAATAGATTTACTGCAAGTCAAATGTCCAATGCAAAATTTGATAGCTATAGCATAAAAATAAAAAATAGTATATATATTTTTAAAGCGACCTATTCTATTCAAAAATTTGATGGATATTTAAAAGTATATAATATGGACGAAAAAAAAGGAGTAATAAAACCTATAAATGTGAAAGAAGGAGAGATTTTAGAATTATTAAATATAACTCCTAATCAACACTTTACACAAGCACCAGCTAGATTTTCAGAGGCAACAATAATAAAAGCTTTAGAAGAAAATGGAGTAGGCAGACCTAGTACATACGCACCTACAATTACAACATTGTTAAGTAGAAGTTATGTTACAAAAGAAGCTAAAATTCTTTATCCAACAGATTTAGGAGAAATAGTAAACAAAATAATGGTTAACTATTTCAATGAAATAGTCAATGTTGAATTTACTGCTCAACTTGAAAATGTTTTAGATGAAATTGCAGACGGAAATGTTGAATGGAAAGAAATAATAAAAGCTTTTTATCCAAACTTTAACAAAACAGTTCAAAAAGCGGAAACCGAAATTGAAAACATAGACATTACTGAAGTAACCGAAGTTAAATGTGACTTATGTGGAACAAATATGGTTGTTAAGTATGGTAAATATGGTAAATTTTTAGGTTGCCCAAATTTTCCAGATTGTTATGGAACAAAACCCTGGTTTCAAGAAATAGGGATTAATTGTCCAGTGTGTAGCACTGGACAGGTAATTCTTAAAAAGACAAAAAAAGGTCGTATTTATTATGGATGTAGCGAAGAGGCATGTGATTTTATGTCTTGGCAAAAACCAACTGGTGAAAAATGTCCTAATTGTAGTGATGTTTTAATAGAAAAAGGCTCTTCAAAAAATAAGAAAACAGTTTGTAGAAATAGCCAATGTAATTATGGAAAAGAAAGTATTACGTAATACCTGTTGAATTATTGTATAATTTATGTTAGTATTGTTTTTATCTATACCAATTTTTAGATAACAATTCTAAATAAGAGAAAAAGCCATTTGGTTTTTTTCTCTTATCATGAATAATAATTATAGTAATAGTACTTTGAAAGTATTGACTAAATTTGATTATTATATAGTGGTACAGGAGCGAAGTTCATGTTGGGAGTTTTACTCCCAAACACTCAGAAAATTTAAATTTTATAATCTCTATAATAATCTTAACAAGTAATAGATTATCTACTACTTTAATTAAGTTTAATTGTGGTCTAATTTAATAAGAAAAATTTTATTACAAAGAGAGAACCACATCTAATTTCTCTCATATAAAAAAGCTAGATTAAAGCAATTTATCCCACAATCTGATAGGGAAATCATTGCTACAAAATATTAAAAAGATATATTAAAGGGGAAAATTTTTATGTCAATAGATTTATTGCAAAAAATGAGAAAAATAAATAGGTTGTTACAACGTATCGGTTCTGAACGAGTTATGTTTATGGATATATGTAAAGTAATAAGCGATGTTGTATCATCTAATTCAGTAATCATTAGTAATAGAAACAAAATATTGGGAATTAAAAATAAATTTATTTCAGGTTTGATTATAGGCTAACTTAAGTAAGCCAAGATAGTCAGTATATAAGGAAACTTGTATACAACGACAGTTCATCTGTCCAATACTACTCGAATTGCTGGAAATCCCTAAAACTTATCCAACCACAACGTAATTTATAAAATAATAAATATCTGTGGCTTTTTTTATTATAAATAAGCGTGAAGGTTACGAAAGTAGAAAAAATGGATAAGATGGCTCAAGGTTAAATCCTAAAAGCTAATAGCAATGGGTAATCAGCAGCCAAGGCCGTAAGGTAAGGTTCAACGACTATTCCTCTTAATGGAAGTACACTACAAGCTATTGGTAGTGGAAGTGGGTAGCCCCCTAACACATAATGGTGAGGGAGAAGATATAGTCTGTGCTTTAGTGAAAACTAAAGAAGTTCAGGTAACATAATCTCTTTCAATAAAAACGAAATTCTCAAAAAGATATAATGCCCGAGAACTGCAATAAGAGTAGCGTCTTATTGTGAACGACAACCTCTAAAACTAAAATAAATTTTCACTTTCTTATATATCTAATATAAGCTGTTGAATAATTCATTTTCATTTAGTACATTAAACCAATTAAGTTACTTTTTTTATAGTAAGATATACTTCAATACTATATTAATGAATAAAGTAATTTGGAGTTCGAAACTTAGCCCAGCTTTAAAAAATATGTACTTTTTTATTCATGAATCATGATGGGAAATCAAAGATTTTTCACCATTTATTCAACAACCTATAATATACTGAACTATAAGAAGTGTATAAAACAGAGGCTGGGATAAAAATACTTGTTATCCCAATCCCTTAGTCATATGAGGTTCAGAAATAATGAAAAATATATAGGATATTCTATAAATGACCAACTTCTATCTATAATGGATGTTAAAGAAAATCAATCTATGGAAACAATTTTTTCGGAATTTCCAAATAGCGAAAATTATATAGGATGTGTAATACCCATTGTTGCAGGAGGCCAACGCTTGGGCACATTTTTAATTTATAAAGAAAAAGTTGATGGTAATTATGATGTTTCAGATTTAATTCTTGCAGAATATGGAGCAACTATTATGGCAGTTGAATTGCTGACATCTCTTCATGAAGAAAAAGAAGAAGAAGAAAGAAAGTTGCAAATTGTAAAATCAGCAATAAATACTTTATCTTATTCAGAACTTGAAGCCATATTCCACGTTTTTGATAAATTAGAGGGTAAAGAAGGATTGTTAATTGCAAGCAAAATTGCAGACAAAGTAGGAATAACACGGTCTGTTATTGTTAATGCGTTACGTAAATTTGAAAGTGCTGGAGTTATTGAATCAAGATCTTTGGGAATGAAAGGAACATATATAAAAGTTTTAAACGACTCATTAATATCAGAGCTAGAGAGTTTAAGAAAATAAAGACACATCTACAACTTTTTTCAGAAATGTTTAGAAGACAGAAAATTAATGTCTTAAAAGGATAGTATTTTTCTGTCTTTTAGTGGATAACATAAAAATAATTCATGATGTAAATAATTAACATTTAAGGGATATATTGAATATAATAAACTAAGAACTAAAAAAAGCAATGTAATTAAGCCTTTGTAGGATGTATGTTTTTTTTTAATTAAATTGTGTGTATAGTAAAATATGCTTGTATTCTAGTATCAAGCAAAGATTAACTAGTGGTAAAAACAGTTTCACTTGCCGCTCTATATTTAACCTTATGCAGATTATTATACTAGAATTTTAAAGTAATTATAACTATAGCTTAATAATATTGCCTAAAAAGAGGTATCTATTTATGAAAAAAGATTTAGTAATGTCTATAATACTTACACTTTTAGTCGTAACAATAACTCCAGATGGGAATACTAAAAAAGACAATAAAGATGGAAAAAACAGCAAGGACAATAAACCTAAATTAGATAAAGAAACTTCTAGCAAAAATGAAGTTGCCAAAGACAAAATAGAAAGCAATTATGAAAAAGATTTAAAAAATAACTTAATAGCTGCAATTGATAGCTTAGTTAAAAACATTGTTGCAACTGATGATGACGAGGATTCTCCAGAAGACATGGACGAAGCCCTTCGTATTTACATACCACAACCTAAGCTTATTAAACTTCAAGAAGGGTATAATGAAACTTGCATAGACCAACTATTAAAAATAGTTTTAGCAGAAGATGCATGTTCCAACTACTATTTAAAAGCATATGTTCCTCGTGGCATAGAGGTTGTAAAAGAAAATTATCAACCATCAAAAAATTGTAAAGATGGAAAGCATAAATGGATTTTTAATGTTCTAGAAGAAGGAAAATACACTATAGTTGTTGATTATATAAATAAATATACAAATATGGTAGCAAAACGTAGAAGATATATAGTTGAAGTATTGAGATGTGTTCAACCATCTTATCCTCAACCACCTGTTTACCCAATACCACCAGTTTACCAAAATGAACAAAAACCGATACCACCTATTTACCCAATGCCACCGATTTACCCAATGCCACCTATTTATCCAAATGAACAAAAACCGATACCACCTATTTACCCAGTACAACCAATTTAATAAAATGAACAAAAAACAATACAACCCAGATAAAAAAAAGTGGAGACAACACTTCCAAATAATTATGTTTCTGCCATAAAAAGTAGAGTACTATCCTTAATATAGTAATGAATTTTAATTAATATTATAGCTATACGTGCTTGTACTGTATTTATAAGTACGTATAGCCCTAAACTTATAAACCTTTTGAAAGAAACTATTAGCACCTTATTAATTTAAATAAGGTGCTAATTTGTTTATGATAAGGTATCATTTGAAATTTTTTGTTTTATTCATACGGATTTAGAAGCTATCGTGAATGTATTTAAGAGTGCAGGGATGCCACACATTTATATTGGGCAGAATTTACTAGTGGTAAAAAACATACTATAGTGCTTTGCAGTTGTTATATATAATTGAACAGTTAATTGACACTCCCCACTTCTAAAGTCGGTGGATTCTAAAGTAATGAGAAAAATAAGTAGCAACACTAACAACCATAAAAAACCCCCCTTCAAAAATAGGGAGGTTTAAGATTAATTTATTTTAAATTTATCCATTTGTTCTTTAAGTTTAGTTGAGTGTCCTGCCAATTCTTCGCTGATTGCTACATTTTCTTGTGCAATAGCTGAATTTTTAGATATACCTTGTGAAAGTTCAGATGTCCCTTTAATAATTTCATCTAAAGAAGTTTTTTGATTTTCACTATTTTCTTTAATTATAGCAGATATATTAACATTTTCTTCAATCGAATCTACAATGGAATCTAATGCGTCCGAAGTTAATGCTACTATTTGTTCACCTCTTTTTACACTTTCTTGAGTTTCTCCAATAATTGCATGAATTTCCTTAACGGTTTCTGCACTTTTAGTTGCAAGTTCTCGTATTTCTCCAGCTACAACAGCAAAACCTTTACCACTCTCACCTGCACGTGCTGCCTCAATAGCTGCATTTAGTGCAAGAAGATTTGTTTGTTGAGCTATACTATCTATTATAGTAATAACTTCTGATATTGTATTAGTAGACTGATTAATAGCTTGCATTGCATTTATCATTTCTGTCATTATTTGTTTGCTGTCTACAGCTTTATGACTCATTTGATTAACAATTAAATAGCTTTTTTCAAGTTCTTTCATACTGTCAAGAATCATTTCTGTAATGTTTTTTGTACTTCCACTAAAGTTTTCAAGCAAGTCAGCTTGTTCCACTGTAAATGCCGCAAGATTTTCAGCTGACATAGCCAGTTTTTCAGATCCATCATTTATTTCGTTTGCAGACCTTGTAGTGTCTTGTAATAACTCTTTTAAATGTTTAGCAATATCTATTAAAGAACTCTTTATTGTTGTAAAATCTCCCACATAATTTTGTTTTGGAGTAGTAGTATAATTTCCATCAGAGAAATCTTTTAATACCATAGAAATTTCATTAATATAATCTTTCCAAACAATAGATATATTTACCATACCTTGAACTAGTAACTCAATTTCCCTACTAGTTTTTGTAGCTGTTCCCATATCTATATCAAGTTGACCTTGTTGCATTTGATATAAACCTTCAACTATCTTGTCAATAGGTGATATAAATTTCTTGTTAAACCAGTTTATAACTACCATATTTACAAGAACACTTGCAATTCCTACAATAATGCTTATAATTATTTGACTTATTAAAGATTCTGTTGTTAACTTTGTAGGGTAACTAGACATAACCATCCAATCTGTACCCTCAATTTCATACATTACACTATAAACACTTTCCCCGCTAAAATTTGTACTTGTTTTAACAGTCCCAAATCTTGCATCTATTACATCCTTATAGTCTCTTTCTCCATCTTGTAAAGTATACACTTTATCTTCAGTTGGATTTAACTCTTCAGTTGGATGCATTACAATTTGATATTTATTATTACAAATAAAAATGTAGTTTCCCTCTGGATTTTCTAATGCTCTCAGTTGCTCATAAATTGTTTCTGTATCAATATCAATACCTACAATTCCTTTAAATTCACCATCTTCAATAATAGGTTTTGACATTGTAATAACAACTTCTCCTGTTACATCTAAATAAGGTAATGTTAAATATAGACCGTCTTTCTCAAATGCGCCTTTATACCATTCACGTTCCTCTAAAACGAAAGTACTATCTTGAACAAAATCAATAGACGTTATTAACTCTCCATTATCTTTACCTATAAAAATGCCAAGAACCGTTTCATCAACATCATCTTTGCTTTTCAAGAAGTCTTCTTCCTCTTCAAATGACATCCCTCTGGGTAATTTTAAATAATCACTTATAAGTAAGTCTAAAAATAACTCTTTTTCACCAATTACTGCTTCAAATATTTCAACACCTATTTTTCCATTAAGAGTTACCCCTCCTTCAGCTTGTGCAACAATTCTTTGTTGTACTAAGATATTGGTAATAATACTTGTAACAACTAACATTCCAATCATTATTCCACTAAAAATAATCCTGATGTAATAATTGAGTTTATTCACATTTTTCATAATAATATGTACGTCAAAAAAATTTTTGACTTTCTCCTTTCCTGGTTTTTAATTTCAGCTTTTGAATTAATTACCAAGTTATATTATATCACAAGTTTATTTTGAATTCAAGATTATACTTAGCTATATTAACATAAAAAAATTGAGAGTGACCACCATTCACTCTCAATTTTTTTTATCCAAACAATTATGCTCTTCCCATATACTCTCCTGTACGAGTATCAATTCTAATAACTTCTCCTTGCTCAATAAACAAAGGAACCATAACACGAGCTCCAGTTTCTACAATTGCTGGTTTTGTTGCCCCTTGTGCAGTATCTCCTTTAATTCCTGGTTCTGTTTCAGTAATTTCTAAATCAACATTAAGTGGAGCTTCAATTCCAAAAACTTTTCCATCATGAGAAAGAACTTTTACCATTTCATTTTCCTTAACAAATTTCAAACTGCCTTCTGCTTCACTTTTATTAACAGCAATTTGGTCAAATGTTGTTGTATCCATAAAATGAGATAACTCTTCATCTGAATATAAATACTGCATATCTTTTCTTTCTATATGTGCTTTAGGTAATTTCTCATTTGGACGAAAAGTTCTCTCAACAACTCCGCCAGTCTTAACATTTTTTACTTTACACCTAACAAAAGCAGCTCCTTTTCCTGGTTTAACATGTTGAAACTCAATAATTTGACATAAGTTACCATCAAGTTCAATTGTAACTCCATTTTTAAAATCTCCTGCTGAAATCATAATAGTCCTCCTAAAAATTGTTCTTACTTATAGTTTATCCATTTTTTTAATACTATTATTCACAATAATAAAAAAAGGCCAAAATAATGATGTTATTTTAGACTGTCAAAGCTACCTGATGCCCCATCCTACTCTAATACTTAAAGGAGCGAGCTTCTTGCGTACTTACTACAACTGCTATTTGAGCAAACGCTATAGGTTCCCTGAATATTATCTAATATTTAAAGTATTATCTGGTAGAAGCACTTATATACAGTATAAATCGTTGAATAATTAATTTTCATTTAGCACATTTAACCAATGATAGTAAAAATAGTTATAAACCATCGCAATAGTTTATATAAATTTCCATGTTCTATCAATTATACTACAAGTATTCTTTTATTTCATTAGCTATTTCTATTATAGATTTATCTCTGCAATAAATAACATACTTAGCAAGTTCTTCATATATTTCAAATCTATAGTTATATAAATTTTCTAACTCCTTTTTTAATTCAACTAAAGATATCACTTCATTCTCTTCAATTCTACTAAAAATCGTATTAAAATCATTATATAAATATACAACTTGTTTATCTCTTAAATATTCATAGCTAGGTGAATAAGTGATGCAACCACTTCCAGTTGCAACAATGGTAGGTTCATTTAGATTAACACTTTTTAAAACTTCATACTCTTTCTCTCTAAAAGCCGTTGCTCCCTCTGCTTCAAAAACTTCAAAAACTGGTTTATTCAAGTCTATTTCTATTTTTTTATCACAATCTACAAACTTCATGCCTAGTGTTTTTGCCAGATATTTTCCTACAGCAGTTTTTCCACTACTTACAAAACCAATTAAAAAAATAGTTTTTTTACACTTTTTTAAATATTCAGTTAACTTATTAAATATTTTTTCTTCATATTTTATGTTGTAAAGTTTATTTTGCCAAATTTCTTGTGTTTTTATAACTTTTACAACCAGCATATATAATCCAGAAATTACTTTCTTTTTTTGCTCCGTTGCCATTTTAAAAAACAAAGTTTCTTCTTGAGTATAGGTTAAGTCTAAAAATGTTTCAAAATCAGTAAATATTTTTTTAGGTATATTATCAAAATAAGCCGTATTAATAATCGTATATCCTTTATTTATATCTTTATATTCTATAATAGAAACTTCTTCAGAACAAATTAACTTATTTAACTCCTCTTTAGTGTTTTCTATATTTTCTGATACAATTATTATACTTCTTGCACCATTATCCTTTAAATACCAAACTACACTTTGTGCAATGTCTCCAGTTCCTAATACATAAAAAACTTGATCTTTAATTTTTATATTTTCTTTTAGCAACATTTTTCCAAAACTATAATAATTCATATTATAACCTTTAGATAAGTTTTGTTCTATTTTAACGGTGTCGGCAAACCCAATGGTTTTTACCTCTGGAGAAACTTCATCAAGTTGATTTATTATTTTCTGGCTATATGGCATAGCTACATTTATCCCGCTTATACCTATGGTCTTTATTGCAGTAATTATATCTGAATGTTGGCTTGATATATTATAAATAGACTGAACCTCCTGATTAGAGGTTGCCGTTCACAACAAGACGCTACTCCTATTGCAGTTCTCTTGGTTTACCTTGAACTTCTTACACTTTCATGTAAGCACAGACTATATCTTCTTCTTCACCTTTACGTGTTAAGAGCCACCCACTTCCACCATCAATCGCTTATGGTGTACGACCCTCAAGAGGTCTAGTCG
>LJHD01000269.1 GCA_001983475.1 Candidatus Epulonipiscium fishelsonii
GGGTTACACCCAATTAGAGTAGCTATTTAGAAATAAATAGTGACTAATATACAATATTTAATAAAAATTTTAACAGATTTTAATCTTTTTATTATTTTTAATAACCTAACTTTAAGTAAGAGTAAATATATGTAGTTTGCCCTTACTTAAAATATTTTATTATACGTTTGTAGAATATAGTGCCTAATTTTTTAATTAATGAGGATAATCTTATATGTTATTTCTAAGATTAATTACTTGCTCTAAAGATAAACCGGTTGTTGATGCAATTGTTGTATCGTCTAATATATTTAATAGAGATATTGCTACGTTTATAATACCTTGTTCTATGCCCTGTTCTATACCTTGAGCTATGCCTTGTTCTATACCCTGTTCTATGCCTCGTTCTATACCTTGTTCTATACCTTGTTCTATGCCCTGAGCCCTGCCCTGTTCTATGCCCTGAGCCATGCCTCGTTCTATACCCTGTTCTATACCCTGTTCTATACCCTGTTCTATGCCCTGTTCTATACCCTGTTCTATACCTTGTTCTATGCCCTGAGCGATACCTAAAGCGATACCTTCTTCCATTATTTCTTCTCTTAATCTATCTTCAATTTCTTGAATATCACTAGCCATCATCTTAGCATATGTGCTTTCATAAACTAACATATCATTTACCATTCCTTTTTCTATACAATTATTATAAAATTTCAATACTTCTTTAAACACTGGGTCTGTATCATCTAATTCTCTATTTAAAAATAAATTTAACCATTTTTTTGCTCTTTCATTATAAGTTTCATATTTGTTAAGTTTTTTGCTTTTTAAACATACAGCCACTGCATTACCGAGTTCATTTATTTCAGTGGATTTTCCAATTGTTAAATTAGGTTTAATTTCTTTAAAAGTGAAATTTCCAATTATAACAGGATTTGTGAAATTAGCAATGGTTGCTTGATTAACGAGCCAAAGAGTACTACCTTGCCCTGTATTTAAATAATTTTTACTGTCATAAGTGGTTTTATCTGCAATAGTTACAAAATTTCTAGCTATTCTTACAATCAAAGTTCTTTTTGTTTGCTTAGTATTTAAACTACCTTTTTGCATTTCCATTGTTAAAATATCTTTTGGTTCAATATCAATACGAATATCAGGATATATTGTTTGAGAGTATTCTTTTTGTTCTTTAAAATCCTTTTTAAATATATTTTTTACGCTATCAAATGGATATTCACTTATCTTAATATTCTTGTCTTCAAATTCTATTTCTGTCCCACTTAAACTAAAAAATGCTTCAACTAAATCTTTAACTATAATTTCATTGTCGTGTCCGTCTTTGTTATACATACACATTAGTTTAAACACAATATTTCTCATAAAATCAAATTGAGGACTTATTTTAACCATTTTATATTTCTCCTTTCCAGTTTGTTTTATTTTACATGATTAAATAAAACACTGTCAACAAAGAAAATATAAAGTAAAGTTAGTTAGTCCTCTGCTCTTTTAGAATTTAATTTTGATAATTAAAATATTTCTGTTGTAATTGGTTCTTTGCATTCATTTTTAGCATAATATTTTTTTAGTCCTTCAAATGTTACACATACACCAAGACCGAAGATTAATATTCCAAATATAAATTGTAGTATATTCCCTACAGTGATATTTCCCGTAAAAAATGAAACACCAAGATTAAATATAGTTTGAAGTAGTGCTGAAAATGTAATTAATATCATTGAGAAGATTGGTATAACAAGCATAAATGTTTTCTTGCTGGCATTTTTTAAATACACCGCACAAGCAAGAAGAGCAATAACAGCAAGAAGTTGATTTGATGCTCCAAATAATGGCCATATTGCAGCGTACCCAACTTTAGCAAGCAAATAAGCTAAGCCCAAAGTTGCAATAGTTGCAAAATATTTGTTTGTACAAAGTTTAGTAAGTGGACTTTCATTTTCTTCCTCTGTTGCAAAAAACTCTTGGAAAGATAGTCTTGCTACCCTTGCTACAGAGTCAAGGCTGGTAAGAGCAAACGCTGATACCGCAAGATTTATTAGTGTGAATATAATAGCATATGGAAGTCCAACGCTTGATAAAAAGTTTGCTACAGCCCCAGCAAAAACTTGTGATGGTGTGACTAGTCCGCTTGCAGTGGCTTCACCTGATGCAAAGGATGCAACTGCTATAAGAGCAATAACAGCAAGTAAAGATTCTAGTAACATAGACCCGTATGATACTGGCAACATATGTTTTTCGTTTTTAATTTGTTTTGAAGACGTTCCCGATGAAACAAGTGAGTGAAACCCAGATATTGCTCCACAAGCTATTGTAACAAACAAAAATGGAAACATATTAAGGCCATTAATATTAAATGCTGTAAAAGATTCTAAATTTATTGTTGGATTTGCAACAAATACTCCAACTACTGCTGCTAAAATCATTGCAACTAATAGATATGAATTCAAATAATCTCTTGGTTGTAACAATGCCCATACTGGTACAATTGTTGCAATACTAATATATATAAATACAAATAAATGCCAACTTGAGCCATCAATAAATATAGGGTTAAGAATACCAATGTAGATGCCTCCTATAAGTAAAGCTAGTGCAATAGCAGTGTTAACCCATTTATTTAATTTTAAATTTTTAAGTATAAATCCAAGAACAACTGCTTCTACTATAAATATAAGCGATGTTGTTGCAACTGACCCATTTGCTACTATAGTTTCGCCCGTATTTGATATCCCATCAAAAGTTGCTGCCACAATATCAGCAAAAGCAGCTATAACTAATATACAAAATAGCCAGCAAAATATTAAGAATAATTTTTTTCCTAATTTCCCAATATATTTCTCAATTATGTACCCAATTGTTTTTCCTTTGTTTCGTACAGATGAATACATTGAAACATAATCTTGTACTGCACCAAAGAATATTCCTCCGACTAAAATCCATAGTAATACTGGTAACCACCCAAACATTGCTGCTTGTATTGGTCCATTAATTGGCCCGGCACCTGCAATGGATGCAAATTGATGTCCAAACACAATATTTGCATCTGCTGGAACATAATCTACATTATCTTCAAATTCATATGCAGGAGTTATCCTAGCATTATTAACCTGCCAAGTTTTCTCAAGCCACTTTCCATAAATGAAGTATGCTCCCCCAAGAACAATTATAGATATAATCATAAGTGTAACACCGTTCATAAATATTCCTCCTTGTTTTTTATTAATTTTAAATTAACTTGATTTATATTTTTACATACATTTTAAACATAAACTGTAAATAAAATTTATAAATAAGTTATAAATATATTACCATGATTAGAGATAAAAGTACAATAAAATTAAAAAAAAAATGAACTATATGACATTGAGTTTACTTTGTCCTTTAATCACTTTAGAATCTCCTGACTTTAGACGTGAGGAGTGTCAATTTGTATTAGGGTTTGTTTTATTTTATTATAGATATACTTATAAGTTGAAGTACTTGTTTTGAGAATTAGGAATTTCATTGTGGTGTACAAGTTGCACAAATGTGTATAAATATACATTTTGGAGTGAAATCAATTATATTGGACAACATGTGCTAGTGGGAAGAAATATATTAGGGTATTTTGTCAGTTGTATTTTGTTAGATGTAGGTATATACTTTAATAGTTAACCCGTGCGAAAAAAACAATTAACAGAGTAATCGCGAACAAATAAGTAGCAATTAGGCGAAAAAATAAGTAGTAGAGCAGACGTGAAAGAATAAGTAGCAACTGATTGACAACCACAAATTA
>LJHD01000270.1 GCA_001983475.1 Candidatus Epulonipiscium fishelsonii
TTTAAATCTTATTTTAATATCAGTTGTAGTTTTAGACCATGTAAAAATAAGAAGAATGCAACAACAATACAATAAATTTATGAACAAAGATGATTTAGATTTGCAAACTCTTCTTGAGCAGAATGCAATTCGGATGAAAGAAATTGAAGATCATGAAATGATAAGAAAACATACTCTTGAAGAAATAAATTCAAAATTAAAAAAAGTGGTGCAAAAAGTTGGAGCAATTAGATACACTGCTATTGAACATGTTGGTCCAGACCTTTCTTTTGCCATTGCTTTATTGGATGAGTTAGACAATGGTTTTGTTTTAAACGGAATTTATGGAAGAACTGGTTCTTACACTTATGCAAAACCTATTTACAATGGAATTTCAAAGTATGTTTTATCAGAAGAAGAAAAAGAAGCTTTAAAAATAGCAATTAATCAATCAAATATGGAAGGGATATAAAAATGAAAAAAATAACTAAAGCAGTAATTCCAGCCGCTGGACTTGGAACAAGATTTTTACCCGCTACAAAAGCTCAACCTAAAGAAATGTTACCAATTGTTGATAAACCTACTATTCAATATATTGTAGAAGAAGCAGTTGCATCAGGCATTGAAGATATTGTTATTGTAACTGGACGCACAAAAAAATCAATAGAAGATCACTTTGACAAATCTGTAGAACTAGAACTAGAGCTTAGTCAACAAGGAAAAGACGAATTATTAAAAATTGCTAAAGAAGTTTCTGAAATTGCAAATATTTATTATATTAGACAAAAGCAGCCAAAAGGACTGGGCCATGCTATTGCAACTGCAAAAACTTTTATTGGGAATGACCCTTTTGCTGTACTTTTAGGAGATGATGTTATTACTTCTAAAAAACCTGTTTTACTACAAATGATTGAAAAATATGAAAAGTATGGTCGCAGTATACTAGGAGTACAAAATGTAGCACGTGAAGATATACCTAAGTATGGAATGATTGTAGGGCAACTTACTGAAGAAAGAATATATAACGTTGAAGATATCATCGAAAAACCTTCTATTGAAAACGTTGTCTCAACAGTAGCAGGACTGGGAAGATATATTTTAACACCTGAAATCTTTGAATTTTTGGAAGAAGAGCAAATTGGCGCTGGTGGTGAAATTCAGC
>LJHD01000271.1 GCA_001983475.1 Candidatus Epulonipiscium fishelsonii
AAAGGCATATAGTAACCAAACTTAAGGGTTTTATATAGAATATAAAGTTTCAATTAAAAGTAAGAGTTCTATTCATAAAGGCATATAGTAACCAAACTTAAGGGTTTCATACAGAATATAAAGTTGCAATATAAAAGCAAGGATTGCATTCATAAAGTCATATAGTAACCAAGCTCAAGGGTTCAATATAGAATATAAAGTTGCAATATAAAAGTAAGAGTTCCATTCAGAAATTCATATATTAATCAAGCTCAGGGGTTTCATCCAGAATATAAAATTGAAATATAAAAGTAAGAGTTCCATTCATAAAGGCATATAGTAACCAAGCTCAAGGATTGTATCTAGAATTAACAGTATGAATGAGTAGCTGTGATTTCCAGTTAAAAGGCATATAGTAACCAAACTCAAGGGTTTCATTCAGAATATAAAGTCTCAATATAAAAGTAAGAGTTCCATTCATAAAGTCATATAGTAACCAAGCTCAAGGTTTCATATAGAATATAAAGTTTCAATAAACAAGTGGGGATGGCATACAGAAAGTCATATCTTAACCAAACTTAAGGGTTTCATATAGAATATAAAGTCTCAATATAAAAGTAAGAGTTCCATTCATAAAGGCATATAGTAACCAAGCTCAAGGGTTTCATTCAGAATATAAAGTCTCAATATAAAAGTAAGAGTTCCATTCATAAAGGCATATAGTAACCAAGCTCAAGGGTTTCATCCAGAATTTAAAGTATGGATGAGCAGCTGGGATTTCCAATTAAAATTAATATCCTTAATATAATCAGACTTTTAATATGACTTCTTTTTAGCAATATTATTTATAGGTTTATTAAAAAATAAAATAAAAAGAAAAGACCTTTATCCTTTTCTCCTTATCAGGAGATTTAGCCACGGTGTTCCTAAATCCAGGACTCTTGAATTATAGCTAATAATTTATGAATTTCAAAGATTTATTTGTGCAAATTATAGCTAAATTGAATGTATTCAGATTAGCTATAGATAAAAATCCAAAGATTTTATAGCTTTTATTGCATAAATATTCATTATACTATATTTAAATTCAAGTAATATCTATGAAAACAACATAAAAATCTGAGCTTTTGCATGTATCTCCTTAAAGTATTGTGCATAATGCACTAATGATGGATTTATAGTTATTTAACTTACCAGCGGTGCTAGTTAAATATTTTTAGGTTGTTGAATAATTCAGTTTCATTTATTTAATGCCATAATTGAAACTCCCAATAATAGTTGCCCGTTATAATCAAATTTAGTTGCTGCTATTTTAAGTACCTTTACTATACTAGCATAAAACTTAATACTACATACCCATAGAAGGTAGAGTACTATCCTTTATATAGTGTTGTAACCATAAATTAAATGTAAAAAAAATAAAACAAAAAATGAACTATATGATGTTGAGGTTGCTCTGTATATGTAAGAGCAAAAAAATAAAACAAAAAATGAACCATATGACGTTGAAGTTGCTCTATATATGTAAGGTGAAAGAAAGGAGTAATAGTCTTGGAAGATACTATAGATATTATAGAAAAAATACAACAAGGAAATTTAAAGGCTTTTGAAGTTTTATTTAATGAATATAAAGACAAAGCTTTTAAAACTGCTTACTTAATTACACATAATAAAGATATTAGTGAAGATATTGTTCAAGAAACTTTTGCAGCCTGCTATATTAATATAAAGAAGCTTAAACATCCTGAATACTTTAAGACTTGGTTTTACATAATACTAACTCGCAATGCGTGGAAATATTCATCAAAGTCAAAAAAAGAAGTTATAATGGATAATATTTATGATAAAGTAGAAGAGGCAAACTTTAAAAATACACAACATAATATGGAGGATTTAGACAACTCGATTTTGAATACAGAGATAAAAAAATTAAATACTAAATTACAAACCACCTTAATTTTATACTATTATAATGACTTAGATGTTAAAGAAATTGCAAAAATAATGGGATGTTTTGAGGGGACTGTTAAATCTAGATTGCATACCGCAAGAAATAAATTAAAAAATGCTCTAATAGAAAATGACTTTTTTATGGAAGGATTGTGATATAGATATGGAAAAGAAAAAATTTGATGAGCAGATTAAAAATGCATTTATGATGGATACAAATAATTTAGAACTTAATGACAATTTATTTAATAAAATTAAAATGGATATTTATAATGAGGAAAATAAAACAAATATAAGGGGAGATATTAAAATGAAAAAGAAATTAATTACAGGAGTATTATGTTTATCAATAGTATCAGCTACAGTTATTGGAGCAAGTTATGCTTGGAATGCAGAAAGTCATACTATAACTCAAAATATTACTACTTTACCAAATGTAGAAGATATTGAAAGTGACTATGGTTTTACACCTAAAGTAGTGGATAAATTTTCAAATGGCTTTAACTTTAGTAGCTATAGAATAACTAGTGAAAACATAAGCAAAGATGATGATCAAATAAATTTTAATGGTCTTAATTTAGAATACGAAAAAGACAATGATATGCTGCATCTATCTATTGAACCAATTCCTGCACAATTTGTAAACAATAGCGATGCGGAACTTATAGAAACAATTAATGATATAAATATATACTATTTAGAACAAGTATATAAGGTTGTTCCTGAAGGATATGTATTAACACCAGAAGATGAAAAACAACAACGTAATGGAGATTTAATGATATCTTTTGGTTCAGTTGAAGAAACTATAGAAAGCTTTCAATACATGTCTTGGTATGAAGATGGTAATCTATATAGTTTATTGGGATTTGACTGTAACATATCAGCTTCAGAAATGGTTGGAATGGCTGAAGAGCTTATAAATGTGAAATAAAGTGGGAACAAATAGAATAAAAAAAGAAAAGGCTGACACATACGTATCAGTCTTTTCTTTTTAATGTTAGATGCAAAATTATGTTTGCTTCTAATAGTAACGTTATACTGCTAGATTAAATTGTCCTTCTTGTACTGGCAGATTAGTTTGCGCACCAATTCTATATGCTAAAGTTGCACTATATCTGTTCATCTTAGAAATATCTTCTGAAAATCTGTCTACTTCTTGAAGTTCTCTTTTTATTGCTTCAGCCTTTTTTGCTGCTGCTTCAGCTTTTTCTTTTTCCTCTTTGATTTGTTGTTGTTTTTCTTTTTCTGCTTTTTCCTTTTCAGCTTTAATTTGTGCAAGCTCTTCTTCAGTAGGAGGTTCTGGTATCTGCTTCATTTCGTAGGACATTTGTTGTCCTTCTTCGCTAATTTCAACTTTATCAGCATAAGCAGAATTTGAAGAGTACGAAGTTGATGTTGAAGAATCAACCTTGGGTAATGAAGACGACCTGGATGATTGCAGTGCTGATTGTACATCATAATTAGCAACGTTATTTGTGTTAACAGTGCTATTGCTTGAGTAACTGGATGAGATTTGAGCTGAATTCATTGATTCAATAATCATATTAAACTCCTCCTTATAAAAGTTTTTCTCTTACTATTATTATAATGTTGGGCAGTAAAAAATGTGTAAATTCTAGTAAATGAAATGTATTTTTGAATATAATAAATTTGATAAGAAAAAAATCAAATTTTTAAATTTATATACATGAACATTATATGTATTTTTTTGAAGTTTGTCAAATTGTAAATCGAAGTATATTTATTATATAAAACGGTATTATTACTTTATATACATTAATTAAATATTGATATAATAAAGATATATTAGAGAGCAAAAATTATAAATAAACAAAAATATATTGAAAGATGATAATTTTAAAAATATTATTTAATCAAATTTACAATAAACGTTAAAATTATATAAAAATTTAAACAAAAAATAAAAATAAAAATTAAGATTTATTGCGAATAGTCAAATTAAATTTTATATGATATTATATATACAGTTAATGAACACGCATCCAAATGAATAGAGGTGTTTAAAATTACAACTAAGCAAATTGCAGAACTCGCAAATGTTTCTAGAAGTACGGTTTCACGAGTGATTAATAATTATGAAAATGTACCAATAGAGACAAAGAAGAAAGTTCAAAAAATTATCGATGAATATGGTTACACACCAAATTATTTTGCAAGAACTTTAGCAGGAAAAAATCCAAACATAATTGGCATCTTCTTAGCAGATATAAACACCACTTTTAGCTCGAATGATTGGATTGGCATTAATTCTCCTTACAATATGGAACTTATTTCTGTAATTGTTAATCTTTTAAAAAGTTACAATCATGTTGCTTTAGTAAATATTATAACTGACATTAAAGAACTTAAAAATCTGGAACATTATTTTTTAAAGCGTATTGTAGCAGGAGGAATTTTTGCTGGGTTTCCCTATAACATTTCTGAACTTGAAGAATTGGCCCGAAAATATAATATAGTGTTAATTGACCAAATGATTTCTAATGATGGAAATGACAACTTAAAACTTGTAAATTCAGATAACAATTCAGGAGGATATATAGCTACAAAATACTTAATTGATAAAGGGCACACAAATATTTTGCATATAGCTGGTGATAATAGGCTTTCTTCAATTCAAAGAGAGCGAGGTTATAAAACGGCTATGAAAGAATTTAATTTAGAACCAAACATAATATATGGAATGTACAGAGAGGATATAGCTTATAAAATAACTAAGAATTATGTCCCTATTCATAAGCCATCTGCTATTTTTGCAGGAAATGATATTATGGCAATTGGAGTAATAAAAGCACTAAAAGAACTTATGTTTCGAATTCCTGAAGATATTTCTGTAATGGGATTTGACAATTTGAATTTAACAAAATGGTTTAATTTAGATATAACTACTATGTCTGTATCAATAAAAGACATAGGTGAAAATAGTGTAAAATTATTATTTGAAGAAAAAGACAATTATAGTATTTGCCGTGCAAACTTAATTGAAAGATCAAGTGTAGCTGAAAAGATGAAATAATAGAAATTTATAAGTGTTATAAATATTCTAGTAGTCACTTAATGATAATTTGACTTTTGATATTATAAAAGGTTCTTTGTTTAATAATAAACACGAGGTTATATTTTAAAAAGGGGGAATATGGAATGAATAGTGGAATGATACTAATTTCTTTTGTTATTTTTTCTAGTTTAGTAGGAATAATAACTTACTTTAAAACAAAAGGAGATAAGCTGGAAAGCAGCGAGGGCTATTTTCTTGGAGGAAGAAGTTTAACAGGTGGCGTAATTGCAGGTTCATTGTTATTAACAAATTTAAGTGCTGCAAGCTTTGTAGGGATGTCTGGGCAAGCATATGAAGCAAATATGTCTGTTATGGGCTGGGAAGTTGGTTCTGGAATAACACTAATTTTAGTTGCATTATTTCTAGTACCAAGATATTTAAAACAAGGTATTACAACCATTCCAGAATTCATTCAATCAAGATTTGATGGTGGAACAAGACAATTTGTTACAATTTTATTTTTAGTTAGTTATATTGTAAATCTATTACCAATTACACTATATTCTGGTGCAGTTGCGATGGGACAAATTTTTAATGTATCTGAAATTTTTGGCATTACATATGTTCAATCAATTTGGATTATGGTTTGGGTTATTGGTATTATTGGATCAGTTTATGCAATATTTGGTGGTTTAAAAGCTGTTGCAATTTCAGATACTATTAATGGTATTGCTTTAGTTATTGGTGGATTACTTGTTCCAATTTTTGGTATATTATTTATTGGAGATGGAAATTTTGTTGAAGGTCTTACATCTTTCTTCCAAAGCACTCCTGAAAAATTTAATGCAATTGGTTCAAACACAGATCCACTTCCTTTTTCAACTATGTTTACTGGGTTGTTACTAGTTAACTTATATTATTGGGGAACAGATCAATCTATTATTCAACGTGCTCTTGGAGCTAAAAACCTTGAAGAAGCTCAAAAAGGAGTTGTTATTGCTGGACTTTTAAAAGTTCTTACACCAATGTTAGTTATTATTCCAGGGATTATAGCATTCCAAATTTTGGGTCCAGATATAACAAATATGGATACAGTTTATCCATTATTAGTAAGTAAAGTTTTACCTGCTCCAATTGCTGGATTATTTGCAGCAGCAATGATGGGTGCAATTCTTAGTACATTTAATAGTGTTCTTAATAGTGCTTCAACTTTGTTTGCATTAAATGTATACAAAAATTCAGCTGGTAAAGATGCAAGTGAAAAACAACTTATTAAAGTAGGAAAAATATTCGCATTAGTTATTGCTGTTATTTCAATGTGTGTTGCACCATTTATATTAAATGCACCAGCAGGTCTTTTTGATTATCTACAAACAATTAATGGATTCTTTAATGTTCCAATATTCACTATCATATTTATGGGATATATGACAAAAAGAGTTCCTCCAATTGCTGCAAAAATTGCAATTACATTCTTTGTTACTGTATATGGAATTACACAATTAGTTGTTGACACAGGTATACATTACCTTCATATTTCTGGTATACTATTTGTAATATCATGTTTAATAATGTTTTTAATAGGAAAAATTCTTCCAATGGAAGTTCCTTATAAAATGCCAGAAAATAGTCCAGTAGAAATGACTCCTTGGAAAGGTAGATACTTATTTAGTGGAGCAGTTATGTTTGTTATGATTAGCATGTATATCGTATTTTCAAAATACGGAATTGCCAAACCAGAAGGCTTCACAATTGAAACTTTATTATATATAGTTGTTGTGGGTGTTGTATGTGCAGTTTGTGCAATTGTAGCTGATAAAAAATTCAATGTTAAAGAAGAAAAAGAAAACGCAAAAGCAGTAGTTATTGAAGAATAATCATTAAAACAAAAAGTACTATGTTATTTAGTTATAAAATTTCATTGCAAGGTATAAAGCCTATTTTGATAAATTTTATAATGTCTTAAAAATAATAGATTTAGTTGTTCCTAAATCCGTTATTATGAATATGCTATCAATAGTTATAACTATTGATAGCAAAAATTTTATAAAAAAAAACTAGCATATAAATATAAAAATAAGTTATTTATTAAGGTATGGTTGAAGGTTTCAAAAAAAAACCGTATAATATAAAATGAAATATGATGAAATTTAATATTGAACTGAATGATACAGATTGAAAAAGTAATTATGATTTTAATTACTTTTTCATTTGTATAAAACACATTAAAAGGAGACTTTACAGAAATGATTTTATTTAATAATAACACCTTTCATATAACAAATGGAAAAATAAGCTATATTTTTAAAATTCTAAGAAACGAACAACTAGGTCAATTGTATTTCGGTAAAGCTGTAAAGCAACGAGATAACTTTGACCATTTACTAATTGAAAAAGCAACTAATTTAGCTCCTGCTGTTTTTCAAGGAGACCTAGATTTTTCACTGGAAGTGTTAAAACAAGAATATCCATCTTATGGTACAGGGGATTTCCGTGATCCTGCTATTCAAATTACACAGGCAAATGGTAGTAGCATTACTGATTTTGTTTATAAATCTCATGTTATAAAAAAAGGTAAACCTTCAATAAAAGGGCTTCCATCAACATATGGAGATAATATTGAAACATTGGAAATTACCTTATATGATGCTTTAATAGATGTTGAAATAATATTAAAGTATAGTATTTTTGAAACAGGGCTTATTCGTAGTGCAGAAATTAATAATTTTGGAGAAAATTCAATAAAAATTGATAGAGCAATGTCAGCAAGTTTAGATTTATATGATGATAATTTTGAAATGATTACACTAAATGGAGCATGGGGGCGTGAAAGACATATACAAACTCGTAAAATTGTAAAAGGTGTTCAATCTATTTCTAGTGCACGTGGAGCAAGTAGTGCAATGCACAATCCATTTTTAGCTTTAAAACGTGAAGACACAACTGAACAAACAGGTGAAGTTTATGGCTTTAGTTTAATTTATAGTGGAAACTTTTTGGCACAAGTACAAGTTGATGTATATGATGTAAGTCGTGTATTAATTGGGATTAATCCATTTGAATTTGAATGGAAACTTGAAAAAGGTGAAAGCTTTCATACTCCAGAAGCTGTATTAATTTATAGTGATGAAGGATTAAATGGGATGAGTCAAAATTTCCATAACTTATTTAAAAATAATTTAATGCGAAGTTCATACCGAGAAAAAGCACGCCCTATTTTAATAAACAATTGGGAAGCAACATATTTTGACTTTAATGAAGATAGTATATTAGAAATTGCTAAAACTGCTAAAAAAGTTGGTGTTGAACTATTTGTGCTTGATGATGGTTGGTTTGGAAATAGAAATGATGATACAACTTCACTAGGAGATTGGTCTGTAAATTTAAGTAAATTACCAAACGGAATAAAAGGATTAGCTGAAAAAGTAAATCAGTTAGGTTTACAATTTGGTCTTTGGTTTGAGCCTGAAATGGTAAATGAAATAAGTGATTTATATAAAGAGCATCCTGATTATGTAGTTTCTACTCCAAATCGAAGGAAATCATATGGAAGAAATCAATATGTGCTTGACTTTTCAAGAAATGATGTTGTAAATTGTATATTTGAAAAAATGTGTGAGATATTAGATAATGCAAGCATTTCATACATTAAATGGGATATGAATAGAAACATCACTGAAGCATATAGTTATTCTTTGTCTAATTTGCAGCAAAAAGAATTTTTCCATCGTTATATATTAGGTGTTTATTCATTGTACGAAAAACTTATTGATAGATTTCCAAATATATTGTTTGAATCTTGTTCTGCAGGAGGTGCAAGGTTTGACCCTGGACTTTTATATTATGCTCCTCAAGCGTGGACTTCAGATGATACAGATGCAGTTGAAAGGCTTCATATTCAGTATGGAACTTCCATGCTTTATCCAATTGCATCAATGGGGAGTCATGTAGCAGCAGTTCCAAACCATCAAGTAGATAGATGCACAAGTTTAAAAATGCGTGCGGATGTGGCATATTTTGGAACTTTTGGCTATGAACTAGACTTAAATAATCTTTCGGAAACCGAGATTGAACAAGTTGAGAAACAAATAATGTTTTTCAAGGAATATAGAGAAGTTATTCAACTTGGAGATTTTTATAGACTTCAGAGTGGTAATTTTTATAGCTGGATGGTTGTATCGAAAGATAAAAAAGTTGCAATTTTAGGATATTATAAAATTTTAGCTTCGCCTAATCCTTCTTTAAAGAAGATTAAGTTGGTTGGATTAGATGAAACCCTAGAATATGAATTAACCACCCCTAGCGGTCAAAGTTTTTCTACCACACATTTTGGAGATGAATTAATGAATTGTGGTTTAATCCTTGAAACAGAATTTACTGGTTTAATTCAAGCTGAAAATTTCCCTGGGAAATATACTCCAGGAACGGATAAAGGAGATTTTACTTCGCAACTTTATATTTTTAATGCTCGATAATAATATTGATACTAAAATAAATATTATTATTATAAAAGTATGTCTAAATAGGTCATTGATTATTTTTTAATTAATGTTTATAATTAAGGTAAGAAGAAAATACTAAATTTTTTTCTTACCCAGAATTAATACAAGTTGAAAGGAATTTTTGTATGGAAAGAATAGAAAAATGCTTTAAAGATGTTTTTAAAAAAGAGTGTGAAATGGAATATTTTTCTCCGGGCAGAATTAACTTAATTGGAGAGCATATTGATTATAATGGTGGCTTGGTTCTTCCTTCACCAATAACGCTTGGGACATATGCTGGATTAAGTTTAAGAGAAGATAATATTATCCGTGCATATTCACTGAATTTTGAAGAACTTGGAATTATTGAGTTTAGCTTAGATAATCTTGAATTTAAAGAAGAACATAATTGGGTGAATTATGTTAAAGCTATTTTCAAATATCTTAAAGAAAAATTTAATACAATTACCTTTGGATTTGACGTGGTAGTTTATGGTAATCTTCCAAATGGTGCAGGACTTTCTTCTTCGGCGTCATTAGAAGTTCTTTTTGCTACAATTTGTAGAGACCTATATAGCTTACCTATTACAAATGTGGAAATGGCATTGCTAGGACAAAAAGTAGAAAATGACTACTTTGGTCTTCATAGTGGAATTATGGATCAATTTGCAATTTCATTAGGAAAAAAAGATATGGCTATATTATTAAATTGTGATACTTTAGAGCATGATTATTTTCCTTTAGATTTGCCAGAGCATAAAATTATCATTATGAACACAAATAAGAGGCGTGAGCTTACTGAATCTAAATATAATGAGCGTCGTGGTGAGTGCGAAAGTGCTCTTGGAAAACTGCAATCTGTTCTTACAGCTAAAAACTTGTGTGAAGTTACTCTTGAAGAACTTGAAAAACATAAGGACTTATTAACAGATATTGAACTTAAACGAGCTTATCATGTTATATCTGAAAATATTCGTGTAAAAGATGCTACTAAAGCTTTTCAAGATAATGATATAGCAAAATTCGGCAAATTATTAAATGCTTCACATACTTCATTAAAAAATGATTATGAGGTTACTGGACCTGAACTTGATACTTTGGCGGAAGCTGCTTGGGAGTATGATGCTGTTGGTGCAAGAATGACTGGTGCGGGATTTTCTGGTTGTGCAATAGCTATTGTAGAAAATAATAAAGTGGATGAATTTATCAAAAATGTGGGCGATAAATATAAAGATAAAATTGGATACAATGCTTCTTTTTATATTGCGTCTATTGGAAATGGTCCTGGTAAATTATAATAATAAAGAGGGAGAGCACTGTTCTCCCTTTATTATTAATGATAACGAATTTGGGGACAACGTGGCTAAATCTGTTAAATATAATAAATATAATATATATTTTTAGTTTGTATCTCTATCCTTTCTGTCTATATATTTTATAGTGGTACGAGAACCTTTGGGAGTAAAATATAAAAAAGTTGCTCTAGGGAGCTGTGAGAGTAAAATATAAAAAAAGTTCTACAAGGAACCTATAGGAGACAAATATAAAAAAGTTCTACAATGGAGCTGTGAGAGTAAAATATAAAAAGTTGCTCTAGGGAGTTGCGGAAGTAAAACAGGAAAAAGTTCTACGAGGAACATATGGAAGTAAAATGTAAAAAGTTGCTCTAGGGAGCTGCGGAAGTAAAACAGGAAAAAGTTCTACGGAGAACCTATAGGAGACAAATATAAAAAAAGTTCTACAAGGAACATATGGAAGTAAAATGTAAAAAAGTTCCTCAGAGAACATATCAATATTTAGAAAAGGAACATAAAGTTTTATGCGATTTTGAATTATGATTAGTATATATTAAGGTTTCTCGTGGAACATTAAGTTTTAGAGATATAATATATAGTAGAATTGCTTTAAAGAACATTGAGCTTTTTGAAAATACAATATATAGAATGTTATTTAAGAACATTAAATTTTCATTATTAGAATATTTTACTATTTAATGAAAAAATTTTTTATAAAATTAAAAAATTAGAGGTGTATTTTATGTGTAGTAACTTAATTGATAATTTAATAAACATATGTCATTTAAACCACTTATTAGAATCTATTGATGAAATATATGTTCGTAATCAGATTTTAGCTTTACTTAATGAATCTGAATTTACAGATCCTCCTATTGGAAATTTAAGTTTAAATTTATATGAAACTTTAGATAGACTGTGTGATATAGCTGTTGAAAAAAACATCATTGATGACAATTTGCAAAGTAGAGATATATTTTCATCAAATATTATGAATAAATTTTTGGATAAACCATCTGTTATAAATAATAATTTTTTTGAGTTATATGTGAATAGTCCAAAAAGTGCAACAGATTGGTTTTATGATTTAAGTAAGAATAGTAATTATATAAAAGTTAATCGGATAGCTAAAAATAAATCATATATAGTAAAGTCTCCTTACGGAAACCTTGAAATTACAATCAATTTGTCAAAACCTGAAAAAGATCCAAAACAAATTGCACTAGAAAAGTCAGCTCCTGCAAATAAGTATCCTGCTTGCTTGTTGTGTGTTGAAAATGAAGGATATAATGGGACTATAAAGCTTCCGGATAGAGCAAATCATCGTGTAATTCGTACTATGTTAAACAATCGTGAATGGGCAATACAATATTCACCTTATTTATATTATAATGAACATTGCATAGTATTATCTGCAGAACATGTTCCGATGAAAGTAACAAAAGATACGTTTAAGACATTGCTTGATTTTACTTCATTTTTACCTCATTATTTTGTTGGTTCTAATGCAGATTTGCCTATTGTTGGAGGTTCAATTTTAGCACATGAACATTATCAAGGAGGAAACTATGTTTTTCCAATGAAAAATGCTGAAGAACTTTTTAAATTTAGACTTGAAACTCATAAATCTATAAAAGGTATTGTTTTAAATTGGCCTTTATCAACAATAAGACTTTCTTCTTTAAATGTATATGAACTAACAGATGCTTGTAATTTAATCTTTGAGGCTTGGAAAAAATATAATAATAGTGAATGTGGTATTTTATCGCATTCAGATGGAACACCTCATAATACTATAACACCAATTTGTCGACGAAAGGGTCAATTTTATGAGATGGATTTAGTTTTACGAAATAATCGCACCACAGAAGAACATCCTCTTGGAATTTTTCATCCACATAAAGAAGTTCAGCATATTAAAAAGGAAAATATTGGTTTAATTGAAGTAATGGGGTTAGCTATTCTTCCAGGTAGATTACTTACTGAACTTGAAGATATAAAAGATTATATTTTAGAAAAGGAAGATAAAGTTGCTTCATATCATAAAGAATGGGCAGATGAATTGAAACATAAATATAAATCTTGTTTAGATATTGATAAATTTATAATACAAGAGCTTGGAAATAAATTTACAACAGTATTAGAGCATGCAGGTGTTTTTAAATTAAATGAAAAAGGTATAGATGGGTTTAAACACTTTATTAGTACATTATAAAAATTTGAAATATTAACTGTTATGCTAGGGGCTTTCTTGAAAGTCTCTAGCATTGTTATTTATGATAAAGGGAAAAGACCAAAGGGATTTTACTCTTTTTTTATTTGATAACGATTTGAAATGATTGATATTTATGAAAAAAAATACTATTAATAATTTTGGGAAATATTGTTAATCTTCAGAACTATTTTTATAGATTCTTAATGCATCAACTATAGCTTCCATCAATTTTTTTTGATATTCTGGTGAACTTAACATCTTATCTTCGTTCCAGTTACTCATAAATCCCATTTCTAAGATTACAACTGGTACTTGAGACCAATTAAAACCTGTCATATCTTCACGCTTGAAAATTCCATTTACTTTTATTCCTTTACTAGTAAGTGCCTCTTTTAAATATTCTGCATATTTTTGACTTTCTGCATAAATTGTTTGAGTATATTTACTAGTATCACTTGGAACAAGAATAGTTGCACCTGTTTTTTCAGAATTATCAATACTATCACAATGAATTCTAATGGTCATATTAGCCTTATTATTATTAGAAATTTGAGCTCTTTCAGCATTGCTAATATTTACATCATTATTTTCACGTGTCATAACAACTGTAATACCTTCTTCCTCAAGTAATTGTTTTAAAATAAGACTCGCTTCCAAATTTATTTCATATTCTGCTTTTTTTGTTCCTATTCCTTCAGTTCCTGAAGATACTCTTGCTTTCTTTTGAGTTGATCCTGGAGCAATAGCCTCAGTTTTATTATCTCCCTTTGCTTGATGTCCTGGATCAATACACACAACAAAATTTTTCTCTTGTTTTGGAACATTAGGTTCTTTGTTCATTCCAAATACAGGCACACATAATAATATACCTAGCAAAATTATTGTTACATTTTTCATTCTGTCACCTCATAGTTAATACAATATTTTATATGATTAATATAACTTAAATATATCTAAAATATACTTATCTTATTTAAAATATTTGTTTATAGATTAACTAATTTCGATAAAATATATTTAGTTACTGAAAATTACTTGTTTTATTAATTTTATTTATTTATAAAAAAATCAGCTTGTAGTAAAAGTGGTTTAATAACATCTTGTGGTAGTTAATTGGGTTATAGCATAGTGCTTTGAAATGGCAGAGCATTTTGTATATAATGAAAGTGCTCTAAGACAACGTTTTAAAAGCTTAGGAAATTACACAAAAAAAAGATAAAGCAAAAATTTAGAACAAATTGAAGGGATACCTAAAGAAGATATTTTCTTTGTTTCAATGCTTTATCTTATAAAATTATAATTGCAGATATATCTATACATTTTAATTTATTATTTTGTAGTTGCCATATTAACAATTTTGGAATTTTCTTTTACCATAGCTGGTTTTTGTTGTTCTTTTCTTTGTTTATTTAAACTCCAATTTATTGATGCTCCACATCCAAATAAAACCCAAAATATTGGAGCAACAGATACTACAGAGTCATTAAATACTCCAGCTCCTAAATATCCAACAACAGAAAGAAAACAGGCTCCACCCATAATTTCCATTTTATTGTATTCAGCTTTATTAAAGTATAATCTTAAACTATCTATACCATAAGCAGCTATAAAAATTATAAAGCCTAACAATGCAATTCCACCTTGATTAATACCAATAAGAAGGTATAAATTGTGTGGTTTATCAACAATCATATTTATTGTATTATATGCATACCATTTTCCTAGATAATCTGTTTGAGGAAATTCTAAAACATATGTGTCTGGGCCATTTCCAATAAAAAGAGTCTCCATTAGCATAGGTAAACTTCTTGACCAAATGTATCCCCTTGCAGACCCTAGTTTTTCTTTTCCATTAAAACCAATTACTGGTGCATCTTCAATAATGATAGGTTTCAATGTTCTTGGATCCATAAAATAAGTAGTTTCATCAACTTCATTTCGTACATAAAATAAATCTTTTCCATCAACTGCAATAATTAAATCGTAGTTTATGTTTTCGTAATATGCAACTTCTTCTGGAGGAAGAGTTGCCATATCGGCTTTTACTAATGTAAATGATAAATTATTAAATCTAGGGTCATCTGTTGTATAAACACCTTCAACAGGAGTGTAAATAACAGGATTACCATTTTCGTCAGTAAACTTTAATCCATTTTTTATATTTACATCTAAAGTTCCATCATTTTTTTCAATTATAACAGTTGAGCCTTCTAAAGACAAATTTCTAATAGGAATATGATCTTTATAATTAAAATCTGGATCAGATGGTAAAAATATACCAATTGCATCATTTATAAGACTAGGTATCCTTGCAAAAATTTTACCACTTGTTGCGACATTTAATATTATAATACCTATAATCCCAACTGCAACTAATGGCATTAACCATTTTTTATTTTTTATAAGTTCTTTTATGAATATAATCATAAACATTAGTGCAGAAAGCCCAACACCAACAAGTCCAGAACGTGCAGTACTACCAAATAATAGCCAAACATTAAATAGTGTAACTAATATATACCATCTCTTTAATCGCCAATTTTTTTCAAACCACATAAGTGTTATAAAAAATGGTACAGTTAAAGAAACAAAGCTTCCTACATAATTATAGTGATATAAAGTTCCATGAATTTTCCCGTATTTAAAACTGGAACTCAAGCTATTTCGTAATTCAGCATATTTTTCAGGAACTATTAATTTTTTTCCTATTTCAGTAGTTAACATTAAATCACTTCCAATATATTGGAAGAATCCAATTATACCAATAGTTATTATTACAAAACTTAAGGGTGCAATAATATATTTATAATCTTTTGTAGTATTAATTATATAAATTGTGTAGAAAAAGATTACAGTATATGCAAGAATTGTAACCATTCCTTCTGCACGGTCAAACATTCCCCAAACAGCAACAGCGGAATGTTCCGAAAAAATAGTTGATACAATAGTTGACAATATGAATGCAATAAGTCCACCATATATAATTTTCATTGTAACGTTCATTTTTACTAGATGCTTTTCGATTGTTAAAAACATTATTGCTGCCATTACAACTGCTAAAGATATTATCGCGGTAGCTTTAAACTGGCTAAAAAAGTCATTTTGTTGAACAGATCCAAAAATTTCGTAAGTTTTTTCATCAACTTCAAGAATATTTAGTCTTGTAATTAGTGGAACGAATCCTAACAATATTGAAATCGGTAGAAATAAGATCCATTTAAAATTGAACTCATACTTTTTGATTTCGTCTGTTTCTTGTGTCACAGATAACCACCTTCTTTCTTTAAAATTTAATATTAATAGTATGCCAAAAATCACTTTACTTATTTATAATAAGAAGAAAAGGACATAAACTCTTTTCTCAAATATATATCGTAACATTATAAAGTTAAGTTGAGTATGTACCGATATTAATATATAAGCATATTAATTATAATAATGTGAGAATTTACAATATAAAAATTTGTAGGAGTGAATAAAATCAAGGTATAAGCTTGTGTGTTGTTACTAAAACAATTTATAGTTTATAAAAAATATTTGGAAAAATTTGATATAGATGATAAATTTACCAGATGATTTTATTTTAAAAATATTATATAATATAAAAAGTGATGTACAAAAAAATATTTCATTACATACATAATAAAGAGTATCGGATTTTGACAAGTTGCTAATATTAGTAACTTCAACATAATAAAAATGAGTTCATATCTTCAAACGCTAATTTAAAGCATTAGTGCTTTTTTACCTCAAATAAAGGAGGAGTATAAATGATTCGTGAAAATCAAAATTATCTTAATCGAACTCAAGTTTTGCTTGACATGATTATCGTATGGATAGCATTTATTGTAGCATATTGGTTAAGATTTTTTGTAAGTGGTGCAGACCCAGCAATGTCTATGAAGGATTTTTTGTGGCCTATAAGTTTTCTAGTGCCTTTTTTATCAATTTTATACCATATATTTGACTTATATAATCCAAAAAGAACTAAAGTTTTAACTTCAGAAATTGCTCAGATTATTAAAGCGAATATAATTGGGGATACATTTTTAGTTGTTGGACTATTTGTAGTTAAAATGCTTGATTACTCTCGTGTATTATTAGCTTTATTTTTTATTATTAATATATTTTTCACTTGCACAATGAGAATTATAATTAAAGGAATTTTGAGACAGTATCATTCTGCTGGATATCATCAAAAAAATTGTATAATAATTGGTGTAAATGAGACAGCAAATGCTTTTATAAACAAAACAATCTATAATAAACATTGGGGTTATAATATTTTTGGCCTGATAGATACTGAATTGGAAAAAGGCAATTTTAATTTTTTAAAATATAAAATGTTAGGTAATATTGATAATTTAGAGAAAGTATTAGAAGAAAATCCAATTGATATGATTTTTATAGCTCTTGAAACAAATGAGGAAAAATATCTTGCAAATATACTAAATATTTGTGAAAACTCAGGTATAAAAACAAGTATTATACCTTATTACTATCGCTATATACCTGCTAAGCCTTATATGGATGATTTAGATGGGTTACCTGTTATAGATATAAGACATGTACCACTTGATAATGTTTTTAAAAGTATGTTAAAACGTGCTTTTGATATTTGCTTTGCATTAGTTGCAATTTTGATTACTTCACCATTGCTTATTTTTTCTGCTATTATGGTAAAGGCAACTTCTAAAGGCCCAATTATTTTTAAACAAGAAAGAGTTGGGTTAAATCGCAAAACTTTTTATATGTATAAATTTCGTTCTATGAAAGTTCAAACAGCAGCTGAAGAAAAAGTTCAGTGGACAACGAAAAATGATCCAAGAAAAACAAAATGGGGAACTTTTATGAGAAAAACTAGCATTGATGAATTACCACAATTCTTTAATGTTTTAAAAGGCGATATGACTGTTGTAGGACCGCGTCCTGAAAGACCTTATTTTGTAGAAAAGCTTCGTGAAGATATTCCTCGATATATGATAAAACATCAAGTTCGTCCTGGAATTACAGGTTGGGCACAGGTTAATGGATTTAGAGGAGATACTTCTATTGAAGAAAGAATTGCTCATGATTTATATTACATAGAAAATTGGAGTTTTTTCTTTGATATTAAAACTATATTACTTACTTTTGTAAGTGGTTTTGTTAATAAAAATGCATATTAAAATTTTAGCTAATTAAGAAATTGTGAAATCTAAAAAACTCCCTTCTATAATTAATAGGAGGGAGTTTCTTGCGTACTTCCTATAATTTCTAGGTTTGAGCAAGCTCTATAGGTTATTCTATATTTGGATAGAATTTGGTATACTATTTTAATTAAGCTTTTTTGTTACAGTTTTATTATTCCTAGTATGTGATCAATATCTTCATATGGAAGAACTAGGTTATAAGTGAATTACATTTCTTGTCTACCTTGTAAAGCACGAGAAAGTGTAACTTCATCTACATATTCTAAATCTCCACCAACTGGAACCCCATGGGCTATACGAGTTGTTTTTATTCCTATTGGTTTAAGCAATTTACTGATATATATTGCTGTTGCTTCACCTTCTATATTTGGATTTGTAGCAATTATAATTTCTTCTATATTTTCGTTTTTAACACGATTTAATAATTCTTTAATTTTAATATCACTTGGACCCACATGCATCATTGGAGAAATTGCTCCATGCAAAATATGATATATTCCCTTAAATTCTTGTGTTCGTTCATATGCTGCCATATCTCTAGAATCTTCAACAACCATAATCTGAGTCTGAATTCTACTTTCATCTTTACATATTGGACATAATTTGTCATCTGTAATTGTACAACATTTTTCACAATTCTTTATATCTTCTTTTGCTTGAATCATTATATGGGCCAATTGCTCAACTTTTTCTTTTGGCATTGAAATTATATGAAAGGCTAAACGTTGAGCAGTTTTTGAGCCAATCCCTGGTAATTTTGATAATTCTCCAATAAGAGCAACCATTTTATTACCATAATAATTATTCACTAAAACATTCCTCCTGGCATTCCCATGCCACCTGTTACTTTACCCATTTCTTTTTGTGAAATTTCATCTGCTTGACGAAATGCTTCATTCACTGCAGCTAATATTAAGTCTTCTAAAGTTTCGATATCATCCTTGTCAACAACTTCTTCGTTGATTTTTATAGAAATAATTTCTTTTTTTCCAGTTGCAATAGCTTCAACCATTCCACCACCAGATGTTGCTGTTATAGTCATTTCTTCAAGTTTTGTTTGAACTTCTTCCATTTGTTTTTGCATTTTTTGAGCTTGCTTCATAAGTTGTTGCATGTTTGGCATGCCACCAAAGTTTTGTTTTGCCATTTTTAATTCCTCCTTTAATCTTTCATAGTTATACTAAAATTGACTTTTGTTTGAATTTCTTGCAAATTTTTATCTATATAAACAGGAGGCTCTCCTGAACCATATAGCTTTTGTTTTTCAATATTATATTCCTTAGCTCCCATTAATTTAACATTTATAGATTTATTTTCTCTATCAGAAATAAATTCTATTAAACGTGGTAGAAATTCTTTTAATGAAATTTCAAGATTTGGTTCATAATAAATTATATATAGAGTATTTCCCTCTAAAACTTCTGCTTTAGTAGAGTTAAAGGCTAAATAAACTCTTTTTGGTGTAATTTTTAAAATGTCATCCCAATCTCTTTTTATTTTTAATATATCATCAGGAATTGCATCAGGTAATCTAATAGGTTGCTGTATTATAATTTCATCTTTTTTTTTAGGTGATATGTTCTGAATTCCTTCTTGTTGCAATTTATCTATTTTGTGTTCTAACTCAGCAATTTTATTATATACAGGATTATCAATATCCATACTGGGCTCACATAATTTTAAAATTGCAACTTCTAAAACAACCTTTGGATTTGAAGCGGATTTCAAATCTATATCAAGCTCAGAAAATATTTTTATATATCTCATTAAGTCGCTAATATCAATATTATTAACTTGTGCTTTTAATTGCTCTATATGTTTTTTATTATAATTTAATACATTTAAATCATTATTTGTAGTTTTAGCTACTAATAAATTTCTAACATGAATAATTAAATCATTGTTAAATTGTCTAATGCTTCTTCCTTGAGTATTTATCTCATCACAGATACTAATAGCTGTAGTACTATCACAGTTTACTATAGCGTTAATCATATCAAATATCAAATTATTATTAACTGCTCCAACCAATTCTAAAACTTTATCATAGGTTATGCATTCGTCATAATAAAAAGATATACATTGCTCTAGGATACTTAAAGCATCACGCATACTTCCATCAGAAATATGAGCAATATATGTCAAAGCTTCTTGTTCAATTTTCACATTTTCAAGTTGCATATATTGTGCAAGACAATTTTCAATGCTTTTTGTATTAATTCTCTTAAAATCAAATCTTTGACATCTTGAAATAATAGTTACTGGAATTTTTTGTGGGTCAGTAGTCGCTAAAATAAACATAGTATGGGAAGGAGGTTCTTCTAAAGTTTTTAGCATAGCATTAAATGCTCCAATAGAAAGCATATGAACTTCATCGATTATATAAACTTTATATTTTCCAATAGCAGGAGCATACTTTACTTCTTCGTTTATTTCACGAATGTTATCTACTCCGTTATGTGAGGCTGCATCAATTTCTATTATGTTTAAATTGGAATTTTCAAATAGTTTTTGACAAATATCACAATGGCCACATGCAGAGCCATTTACAGGGGTTTGACAATTTACTGCGTTTGCAAATATTTTGGCTATAGTTGTTTTTCCTGTTCCTCGAGTTCCAGAAAATAAGTAAGCATGACCAATTCTTCCTGTTTTTATTTGATTTTGTAAAGTTTGTATAATATGACTTTGGTCTATTATATCAATAAAAGATTTTGGTCTATATTTTCTATATAATGCTAAATAACTCATATTGTTTCCTTTCGTTGTAAATACCTACTACTAGAGCTAAATTTCTTGATTATAAAGAATTGGATTTTACTCCATATGAGGTAA
>LJHD01000272.1 GCA_001983475.1 Candidatus Epulonipiscium fishelsonii
TCTCATACGTTGCAACATGTCATGTACTTCATTTAATGATCCCTCAGCAGTTTGTATCATGGAAATTCCATCCATTGCATTGTCATTCGCTTGTTTAAGCCCTTGAACTTGTGTCCTCATTTTTTGAGAAATCGCCATTCCTGCAACGTCATCTGCAGCTTTATTAATTTTTAAACCTGAAGATAACTTCTCAAGAGCTTTGTTTAATGTTCCTGTGTTTTCGTGCAAAGCATTTAATCCTTGTAAAGCTGGTATATTACTATTAATTTTCATCTTTCTATTCTCCTTGTTTATTTTTAAATTTTATCTATGACTTAGTACGTATGCATTTCTATAAATTCTAATATAGACGTACTTGAACCTTAAACCATATTATGCTTTAAATCCTCGGTTTTGTCCTCCCATAACAAACTCATTCAATGAAGAGCCACTATAAGTAGCTCCAGCATAAATTTGTTGAGTATTTTTCATGACTTGTTGACGTTGAGGTTGTTGCTTGCTTACCATTTCAAAAGTCTCTTGCAAATGTCTTATTAATTGATATGCTTCAGGCAGAGTTTCATATCTTAAAAGCAACCTTTGAACATACACATAAATCTGGAATACATTATTTGATATAGGTATATCAAAATCTAGATTGTTAACCAACACTTTAATTACTTCTCTAGCTCTTTTTGTATGGCGTTTAAATTCATCCTTGTTGTCCATTGCTTCTTGTACTCTTTCCAAAAATAGCTCATATGTTAAACATAGCATTTCTGCATCAGATGCTTGTGTCACTTGTGCTACTGTTACCATTATTATCCTCCTTATCAACTTCTTCAAAATAAGTTATAAACTGTTGTACTATATCTAAAATTGGTTCTTTTTCTTTTTTTCCCTCCATATGTATCTTCCTCTATTATTAAATTTTTAAAACTCCCCCTACTGAAACAAATCGAGAGAACACTTTGTGTCTCCCTGTGTACTGGCACTATTTCATCTGCCATCCTCTATATGAGTACTATCCTTTATATATTTTTTTTATGCAATAATTTCAAACTCGCTATCTCCGCGCTTAATTGGTGCTGCTTGCTCTGGATTTAATATAGGATTATATATTTCTGAATCCTGATATATTCCTTGTTTAACACTATATCCTATGTTTTTTAACATGGTATCCAGATTACTGCCTTTTGTTTGCAATCTCTTTGTTATTTCTGGAGTTTCCCCTCTTACTTCATAAGAAATTGCTTCATCGCTAATATTTAAGTGTGCCACCACTGTCCCCATAGATTTGGTATCATAGCTTATTACAGCTTTCAAATCATTATCTTGTTCTACTGATTGCTTGTTTTTCTTGTTCATATAAAGATGTACCAATTTTTGCTCACCATTAATCATAAATGGAACTTGATACACTTCATCTTGTTTTTGTAGCTCTTTTTGAACAGTTACCATCTCTTCCATCTGTTTATGTTGCTTATATTGATTTATGTCACCTTCCATAACTGCAATTTCTTTTTCTAATGATGCTGTTTCCTTAATTTCATCCAGCATCCCTCTAACTTCTTTAAAGCAAAGTTGTTCTTTCTGGTTATCCTTCTGGTTATCTTTGTTGTTTTCATTATAGTCTCTTAACATCTCACCATATAAATTTGGTTCATCTACCATCTTTTGAATCCAATATATATTGTTTAAAGTTAGTGGTATTTCTTTATCCTTCATAGTAGACACAATTTCAGGCGAAACTTTTTTTGCTGTATCAATTTTTTCAACAACACTTTTTGGTAATGTATCTAAGCCTTCAAATTCTCCAAGTTCCTTTTTCACATGACTTTTTATGAACGGATAAATCATACTACTTATTTTATCGTCAGGTTTTAAGTTTAATTGAGTGTTTTCTAGGGTCTTTGATAAATTTACCAATTTTTCTGTCTCTAAATTTGCTTGTTCTATTTTTACTTTTGCTGTTTCAAGAGGCTGTTTAAACCCTTGTAATTCTCCAAAGTTGTCATCTACCACAGTTTCTATATTCGTGTTTTTTCCTGCATATTTAACAGCTTCTTGCAGATTTTCTAAATTCAGTTCAAAATCATTTTGTTGTATATACCCTATTACTTGCTCTTTATTTTTTACAACTCTATCCAATATTTGGTATAGCCCTATCAATTCATCTTTTTGAGACTTAGAAATTTGCCCTTTTTCTTCCAAAGCTACAATTGCTTCTGCTACAGATGTTTTAAGCTGTGGCATGTTTTCTTTTTCAATAAAAGCTAGTGTATTGTCAATTGTTGAATAATATGGATTTATTCCTTCTTTTATCATGGTAGAAGCTACCTGCGGAGTTAGCTCAATTAAAAATGTATTAAGTTTTTCGGCAATAATTTTTGCTTGTTCCATATTTTCAGGGGTTAATTCTTGATTGTTTAAAATAAGTGCTTCTGCTGCTTGCTTATTTATGTTGTTAACTTCAAAATTATTTTTTTGTAGAAATTGTTCAATTTGTCCCTTTACACTTCGTAAGCCTTCTCCAAAACGTTTTTCAGGCTCCAATGCATTTTCATCATATTTTGTTAATGCAACATTAAATTTCTCTAAGGTCACATCTTCTGATGTTTCAAGCTGCAATTCTACACTTTGAGTTGGATAAAGCTTCATTTTGTTTGTAGTTTCAATAACTTTTTCCAAAATTTGCTTGTTTTCTTCAGACACTGGAATATTTGCCATTTTTAAGGAATCCGTAATTACTTCATCTTCCATAGAAATCAATTCTTGTGCTACTTTTGAAAGTTCAGTGCTTTCCAATGGCATTTTGCTACTAATATTTCTTGCTGCTTCTACATTTAATTTCGCTCTAATTATATTTATGTAATCTTTAACTTCTTGCACTGTCTTAACTTCGGCTGATACATTAAAGTTTGATTTAACTTCATCTGGCACATTAAAGTCTTGTTGCACTTTAACTTCGTTTCCTACATTAACGCTTGGTTTAACTCCATTTGTCACATTAAAGTCTTGTTGCACTTTACTAACATTTGGGCCAGTCGTATCCAGTTTTAATATTTGACTAGTGTTTTGATATAATATTGCTTTTATGTTGTTAAAATTTATCTTGATATTTTTTTCCAATAACTCTTCAATATGCTCATCTTTTACATTAGCTAAATCCTTTAACAGCTTATTTATGTCTTCTTGTGTATAATGCACCTTATCATGTTTTATAATAGGCTTTTCAGATATATCTATTGTCAACTCTTCATCATTTAATAAGTCCTCTGGAGATATATTTTCAATTTGTTCCTTTACATTTTGTATTTTTGTAATATTTTCCAACGTAACATCTTTGCCAATTCTCATCAATTTCTCTGTTGCCCATTGATTTTCTGGAGTTGGTTCAATTCCATTAAGCTTTAATACTTGGTCCACTTGTTCTTTTGTATATTGCGATGGATATCCTGTTCCTTTAAAGCTTCCAAGATATAAATTCGCTATATTTATTTCCCCTTGCTCTTCCATAGCATATTTATACATGGCATCTGTATGTTCTTTTAATTTATTTACCTTATCTTCAAGTTGTAGTTTTTGTTTCTCGTTTAAAATTGCTTCTTCTTTCTCCTGAATTTGCTCAAATTCTAAATATTTGTAAGTAGAATGTTCCATATCTCCAATGTCGTATCCATTTTGCTGAATACTTATAATTTTTTCCTCTTCAAAATTAAATGTAGTTTCACCAAAATTGGATTCTTTTTCATATGCAATTTGTTCCAAATCTTGTTGCTTGCTCGGAGTATATTTTGCCAATTCACTTTCAAAATTAGAACTGTCTGTAGAGACAGACTTCGATAATGCGGGGTTTGTATAAGTATATTGATTATATTTCGTTGTAATTAAATTTTCAACCATCATTTCACCTCTCTGTTTTTATAAAATATATGTCGACTATTTATTTTTAAATCTTTAATATTATAAACCAGTTTGACGTATACTATTTATATATATTGATGATTATGTTGTTGAATAGATGATAATAAATCTTTAATTTTTCATGATTCAGGAATAAAAAAAGTACACAACTTTTAAAGCTAAGAGCCAAAAATAACTTTATATATAGCAATAGTAATTTAAAATAGTAGTTCAGGAGCGACTCAGGTTGAGACTACCAAACTCTCAAAAAAACGGTTCAACTTATAAGTACTTTTGCTATAGTTATCATACTATAAAAAAATAACTTCACTGGTTAAATTTACTAGATTAATTATTCAACAGCTAAGATGATAATATGTTTATTTATACTAGACGCAATTTTAAATTTTACATTTGCACGGGCAAACAAACCATATAAAGTAGTCGTATTCATATCTCATTACGAAAACTACGCAATGGATCAACACTCTTATCCCTACGCCAAATTGTATTCGTCTATTTTGCGTTGAATTTACTTTCATTTATATCAATAAGCCACACACCCAATACCTTAATATGTCAGGCGACAAAAAATTTTAATAATAGCATTCTTTTCCATCATAATATATAGGTCTTTTGTTGCAAAAACAAGCTTATTATTTTATAATTTGTAAGTAATTAATTTTTTTTTATTATATTAGGAGTGTGATTTCAAATTGGAACCTGTAAGGGTAGTACAAATAGTACAAATTTTTGTTCTTATTTTATTGTTGTTTTGTTCAGCTTTCTTTTCAATGTCAGAAACAGCATTGATGTCAATCAGTAAAATCGATGCTAGACATATGGTCTCACAAAACATAAAAGGCGCAGAGCTAGTGTCAAAACTAGTTGAAGACCCTTCAAAACTTCTTGGTGCTATATTAGTTGGAAATAACCTTGTAAATGTTGCCAGTGCCTCTTTATCAACAGTTGTTGCAACAAATTTATTTGGAAGTGCAGGAGTTGGTATTGCAACTGGAGCTGTAACTATACTTGTATTAATTTTTGGTGAAATAACACCTAAATCTTTATCTACTCAAAATCCTCAAAGAGTTGCTATTTTAGTAGCACGGCCAATATCTATAGTGGTTGCATCATTTAGTGGTATTGTTAAAGTATTGATGATAATTTCTAACGTTTTTATAAAACTACTAGGTGGGAACAGCAACACAGTAAAAGATTTTATGACGGCAGAACAGCTTAAGACTATTGTTACTGTAAGTCATGAAGAAGGTGTTTTAGAAGATGAAGAAAAAGAGATGATTTACAATGTTTTCGATTTTGGAGATTTATATGCAAAAGATATAATGATTCCAAGAACTGATATGATAGCTATTGATATCGAAGCGACATATAACGAAGTAATTGCTTTATACAAAGAATATCAATTTTCACGTATGCCTGTTTTTGAAGAAACTCATGACAATATTGTAGGTATGATTTACATGAAAGATTTCTTGATTAAATCTATAAAAGCAGAGTCATTTAAAGTAAAAGATATTGCTCGAGAAGCTTACTTTGTACATGAATACAAACAGCTGGATGAGTTATTCAAAGAACTTAGATCTAAAAAATTAGGTCTAGCACTTGTAGTAGATGAATATGGTGGAACCTCTGGACTTATAACATTAGAAGACTTGATTGAAGAAATTGTTGGTGAAATTGATGATGAATACGATATAAGCGAGGAAAACTTTTCAAAAATAAGTGATACAGAATTTCTTGTTGATGGTACATATCGTATTTCAGATGTAAATGAAGAATTAGGTTTACCAATTCAATCTAATGAGTTTGATTCAATTGGAGGCTTTATAATAGGCTTGCTGGATAGGTTCCCAAATGATGGAGAAGTGGTTGAATGGGATTTGGCAACTTTCATCGTTGAAGAAACTTGCAATAATCGTATAAATAAAGTTAGGATTAAGTTAAAATCAAAAGATACAAATAATGAATTATTACCAGAAGTAACTTAACTTCTAATAGCATTGCTCTTATAAAGAAAATGATTTATCATAAACATAATTTAAATATTTATATGATTGCAAAATGTTTAACCTTATGTAAAGTTAGCTCTTGTATAAAATTTACATTTATCTTGAATATAATAAAGAAGCTATTACACTTTTCACTAGTGTAATAGCTCTTTTCATATTTCAAATTTATTTTATTATTTCTCTGTTGCCCATATAGTGTTGCAGAGCTTTTGGAATTAATACTGTTCCATCTGCTTGTTGATAGTTTTCTAAAATTGCTGCTACCGTACGTCCAACAGCAAGACCACTTCCATTTAATGTATGAACAAATTGAGCCTTATCTTTAATATTATTTTTATACTTAATGTTTGCTCTTCTAGCTTGGAAATCTTCAAAGTTAGAACAACTTGAAATTTCTACATAACGATTATAACTTGGCATCCATACTTCAATATCATATGTCATAGCAGAGCTAAACCCTAAATCTCCTGTACAAAGTCTCACAACTCTATACGGTAAGTTTAAAGCTTTTAAAATATTTTCAGCATCACTAGTCAAGCTTTCAAGTTCATCATAAGAATTCTCAGGCTTTGCAAATTTAACTAATTCAACTTTATTAAATTGATGTTGTCGTATAATCCCTCTAGTATCCCGTCCAGCAGAACCTGCTTCTGCTCTAAAACAAGCTGTATACGCACAATGTTTTATTGTTAAGTCATCACCATTTAAAATTTGGTCTCTATACATATTTGTAACAGGTACTTCAGCAGTTGGCACTAGAAAATAATCCGTACCTTGAACTTTAAATGCATCTTCTTCAAATTTTGGCAGCTGCCCTGTTCCAGTCATACTTGCACGGTTTACCATATACGGAGGCATAACTTCATGATACCCATGTTTATCTATATGCATGTTCAGCATAAAGTTGATTAATGCCCTTTCCAACCTAGCTCCCAAACCCTTGTAAAAAGTAAATCTTGACCCAGTTACTTTTCCTGCTTTCTCGAAATCTAAAATATCAAGGTTTACACCTATTTCCCAATGAGGTTTTGGCTCAAAATCAAAAGTTGGAACTTCACCTACTTTACGCAATTCTTGGTTATCTTCATCACTTTTTCCAATTGGAACTTTTGAGTTTGGTAGATTTGGTATTGTAAGTAATAAATTTTGTAGATTTTCATCCACGTTTCTAACTTGATTGTCTAATTCTTTAATTGCATCAGACAATTCTTTCATTGACGCAAGAACTTCTGTTACATCTTTGCCTTCTTTTTTCATAGCTGGAACTTGTTTTGAAACCACATTTTGTTTATTTTTTAATTTCTCAACTTCACCTATAAGTTCACGGCGTTTATTGTCCAACTCCACAAACTGGCTTAAGTCTATATTTGAATGTCTACTTTCAAGACCTTTTTTTACTTTATCTATATCTGTACGAAATAATTTTATGTCTAGCATTTTAACACCTCTTTAAATTAATTTATAAAAGTATAACCAAATTTTAAAAAAATTATACTAATCTTAATTTACCCCAAAAATCCTTTATACTCTAAGAATTGAAAAAATTAAAATATGCACACACAAATATCTTTCTAAAATTAGTTCTCATTTTTCTGCACTTATATTATAAAAATTTTTACATCGTTCTCTAATATTTAAAAATTTATTTTGTAGAATTATAATATATCAATCGTAATATTTCAATGTACATAATGAGCTATTATGTACAGTAGAATTACTTCAGTGACATGTACAAATTGCACAAATATGTATTAATGTGCATTTTTAAGTAATGACAAATATAATTGGA
>LJHD01000273.1 GCA_001983475.1 Candidatus Epulonipiscium fishelsonii
TCGGAAAGAAAGCACTAGCCAGTAAATAATGTTTTGCAGTTTTAACAAGAACAAAGCTTTAACCCTACTTCTTATTAATTATAAATAAATCGGAGGAATTTTAGATGGTATATAGTGTTTATTCAACTAAGAAAAGAGAATTTGCAGATATAGATAATACAATGTTAAACGATATTAAAATCGCCTTAAATTTAGATAAATTAAAAGATTTACAAATCTTTAATAGATACGAGGTGGAAAATATTTCAGAAGATGTATTTAAAAAGTGCATTCCAATAATCTTTTCTGAGCCACAAGTTGATGATTATTTTGATGAATTACCAGAACACAAAGGGCGTATTTTTGGTGTTCAATATTTACCCGGGCAATTTGACCAAAGAGCAGATTCATGTGAACAATGTATTCAGTTTATTACCCAAGGTGAACGTCCAACAGTACGTACTGCAAGAATCATATACTTGTGGGGCGAAATAACAGATGAACAATTTGATAAGCTTGTAAAATATGTTATAAATCCTGTTGAGAGTATGCAAGCTAATTTAGAAATTCCAGAAACATTAAAAAGTGAGATAATTTTACCTACCACAGTAGAGAAATTTATAGGGTTTACCTCTTATAATGAAGATCAATTGCAAGACTTTTTAAAAGAATATTCCTTAGCTATGGATTTGGCAGACATAGAGTTTTGTCAAGAGTATTTTAAAAAAGAAAATCGTGACCCATCTATTACAGAAATTCGTATGATTGACACGTATTGGTCAGATCATTGCAGGCATACAACTTTTACAACAATTCTAGAAAATATAAAAATTGAAAATAACACTATCCAAAAAGTTTTTGACAAATATTTGAAAATACGTGAAGAGTTATATGTTGGTAAAGATACCCCAATTACCTTAATGGATATGGCTTGCATTGGATTAAAATATTTAAAATCTGTAGGTTTAGTAACAGCATTAGATGAATCTGAGGAAATTAACGCTTGTAGTGTAAAAGTGGATGTAGATGTAGATGGAAAAATAGAACCATGGCTAGTTATGTTTAAAAACGAAACCCATAACCATCCAACTGAAATAGAACCTTTTGGAGGTTCCGCAACATGTCTTGGAGGAGCTATTCGTGATCCTCTTTCAGGTAGAAGCTATGTATATCAGGCTATGCGTATAACAGGAGCTGGAAATCCTCTTGTTTCAGTAGAAAAAACATTAAAAGGCAAATTGCCTCAAAGTAAAATTGTAACAGTTGCGTCACAAGGATACAGTTCATATGGTAATCAAGTTGGTTTGGCAACAGGTTTGGTTGACGAAATTTATCATGATGGATATATAGCAAAACATCTTGAAGTTGGAGCAGTAATTGGGGCAGCACCAGCTGAAAACGTAATTAGAGAAACTCCAACAGATGGAGATATAATAATTTTATTAGGAGGAAGAACTGGGCGTGATGGCTGTGGTGGTGCTACTGGCTCTTCCAAGTCTCATGAAGTTACATCTTTATCAGTTTGTGGGTCACAGGTACAAAAAGGAAATGCTCCAGAGGAACGAAAAATTCAACGTTTATTTAGAAAAAAAGAAGTTACTACTCTTATAAAAAGATGTAATGACTTTGGTGCTGGTGGGGTTAGTGTAGCAATTGGGGAACTTGCAGATGGAATAGATATAAACTTGGATTTAGTGCCAAAAAAATATGAAGGATTGGACGCAACTGAACTAGCTATCAGTGAATCCCAAGAACGTATGGCTGTTGTAGTAAATCCCAAAGATGTAGAAAAGTTTATTGAATTTGCAAATGAAGAAAATCTTGAGGCAACTGTAGTTGCAAAAGTAACCAACACAAACCGTCTTAGAATGGTTTGGAATGGAGACCAAGTTGTTGATTTATGTAGAGATTTTCTAAATTCAAATGGTGCCAAAAAATATATGAATGTTGAAGTTGTTTCCCCTTATAAACGTAAAAAAGAATTTACAGACAATTTAAGAGAACAATTTGAAGCAATTTTAAAAGACTTAAATATATGCTCTAAACGAGGACTAATTGAAAAATTTGACTCTACTATTGGTGCAAGAACAGTTTTAATGCCTCTTGGAGGAAAAAATCAACTTACTCCAACTCAATCTATGGTTGCAAAAATCCCTGTGGAAAATGCTGAGACTACCACTTGTACTATAAAAGCTTATGGTTTTGACCCAGATTTATCTGAACATTCACCATTTGATGGGGCATATTATAGTGTAGTTCATTCTCTAGCTAAAATTGTTGCTAGTGGTGGAAACATTGACAAATGCTGGTCTTCTTATCAAGAATACTTTAGACGATTGGGTACGTATCCAAAGAACTGGGGATTGCCTTTTGCTAGTCTTTTAGGGGCTTTAAAAGCACAACTTGACTTTAAAGTTCCTGCTATTGGAGGAAAAGATTCTATGTCAGGAACATTTGAAGATTTGCATGTTCCAAATACATTGATTGCATTTTCACTAGCCATAGGAAATGTTAATGATATTATCTCTCCAGAATTTAAACAGGCTGGAAACTATGTGTATAATATCTTTACTAAATACAACGAAGATAATACTCTTGATTCTAAAAACTTAATTGAAAATTTTAAAACAATTAACAAGCTTATTAAACAAAAGAAAATTATTTCAGCTTATGCAACAAGCAAAGGTGGTATTTGCGAAGCAGTGGCTAAGATGGCATTTGGGAACGATATTGGAGTAAAAATTAATATAATTGAAAACAAAGAGTTATTTGAAGTAACCTATGGAAGTATTATTGTTGAAGCAGTGGAGGCTATTGATATAGGAATATGCATTGGAAAAACAATTGACAGTGGTGAAATCATAGTAAAAAATACTTCTGAAAATGTAACAGAAGTTTGGGATATTGAGGAATTAAAAAATATATGGTCCAAACCTCTTGAACCTATATATTCATCTTGTGTAACAGAAGAAAGAACTATTATTCCAACAATTAGATCTATTAAAAAATCTATTATTAAGCCAAAAGTTAAATTTGCTTCACCAAAAGTTTTAATTCCTGTTTTTCCTGGCACAAATTGTGAATATGACTTGGGATATTCTTTTGAAAAAGAAGGGGCAACTATTGATACTTTTGTAATAAATAATCTTACTCCTGCAGGAATAAATCAATCTCTCAAAATAATGGAACAAAAAATTAAAGAGGCACAAATTATTGCTTTACCAGGAGGATTTAGTGGAGGAGATGAACCAGAGGGCTCTGGCAAATTTATTACCGCATTTTTAAGAAATGAACGTATGCAAGAAGCTATCCATTCTTTCTTAAATGATAATGACGGGTTAATGTTAGGGATTTGTAACGGCTTCCAAGCGTTAATAAAACTTGGTCTTGTACCTTTTGGAAAAATTGTTGTTCCTAGTAAAAACAACCCAACATTGACTTTTAACAAAATTTCAAGACATCAATCTCGTCTTGTAAACACCAGAGTTTGTGCACACCATTCTCCTTGGTTTATGCATACTAAAGTGGGCGAAATTCATACTGTTCCAATTTCTCATGGCGAAGGTCGTTTTATTGCTAGTTCTGATATGCTAGAAACATTAATTGAAAATGGTCAGATTACAACTCAATATATAGATGAGGATGAAACTCCTACTCTTAATATAAACTTTAATCCTAATGCTTCTATGATGGCTATTGAAGGAGTTACTTCTCCTGACGGTCGTGTGCTTGGAAAAATGGGCCACACTGAACGTTTTGGAGAAAATCTTTATAAAAATGTACCAAGACATCCTAATTGCCCTATATTTAAAGGAGCAGTGGATTATTTTCTATAAAATAAGAAAAAGTAAAATCTTATCATGAGTTTGTTTGGGTGAGCACATAAGTTTGCCCAAACAATAAAAACAAGAAAGGGTAAAAAATGAAAATATTTTATTTTACAGCTACAGGAAATAGTTTACATGTTGCAAAATCAATTGGTGGGGAGTTATACTCTATACCTAAAATGATAAAAGAAAAAAATTTTGAATTTACAGCTGAAAAAATTGGCATCATATTTCCCATATATGCAATGTCTGTTCCCGCATACATAGAGGAATTTTTAAGGAAAGTAACTTTTAAATCAGATTATTTGTTTGCAATTATGAGTTACGGTATATTTAATGGTGCAGCTACAGACCATCTGTGTAGCATCGCCAAAGAAGTAGGATTAAATTTTTCTTACATTAACACCGTTAAAATGGTAGACAATTGGATACCTGGCTTTGACATGCAAAAGCAAATTGATACAGAACATAAAAAACAAATTGGAAACCAATTAGAAATTATCAAAGCTGATATTGAAAGTTCCAAAAAACAACTTCCGAAAAATTCTGTACTTAGAAAATTAGCTACAAATCATATTGTTAATGCAGCAAAGAAGCCTTCCCCAAAAGCATCATTACATGGAAATATCATTGGTTTAGGAATTAAAAACTTTATAACGGTAGAAGATAAATGTGAACAATGCGGAGTTTGTACCCGTGTATGTCCAGTAAATAATATAAGCCTCGACAAAGAAAACAAAACAATAACTTTAGACAACAAGTGTATTTCTTGCTTTTCATGTATACACAATTGTCCTTCAAAAGTTATTCATATGAAAGGAGAAAAAAGTACCACTAGATTTAAGAATAGCCACATTGAGCTAAAAGAAATCATTGAAGCAAATAATTAAAGTAAAATTTTTAATTGCCTATATATGGACGAAAGATGTTTACTAGTACAAAAAAATACAACTTAAGGAGGACTTTAAGATGAAACTTATTAAATCAATTGCTGTTGGAAGTATCTTATCTATATTTATGCCCCCAAGAATTCATAAGCCTCATAAATTAATTGATGGACTTAGGTGGTATAGAGTCTTTGGACAGAAAATGTTTATTAATGCTAGGTACCCACTGTATGGAATTAATATGATTGAGGTTAAGCCAGAAAATTTACAAAAAGTGATAGTAAACTTTGGCAAACAAATATTTTTCAAATTGCCAAATGTCTATGGCGAACAAATAGTTCATTCTGGTGGCTCAATATATTATCAAGATAAATATTTGCATGGTGAAAACATTAGAGTAATTATTATAGTAGAATGGCCAAAAAGCTTAGCTCCGAATAGAAATTCTATTGACATTATTAAAAAAATGCATAACCCTATTAAGGTATGGAATGAATTTATGGGACTTGTGGAAAGTTATAACTGGATGTGTACTTCAAATATTGCTGAAGACCTTTCTCTTTATAAAGAATTATTTGATACAAACTTAAATTAGAATATGAAAGCGGGAGAGTCTGAAAAATAAAGACAGGAAATTTTTACAGGGCATGATAAAGTACCTTTGATAGAAATGAACTTAGCAAAACTTAAAAACGAAAGAGGAAAATTTTATGACGGAAAAAGAAAAAATGTTAGCAGGTGAACTTTATAACGCTGCTGACCCCACACTAGTGAAAGATAGAGCTCGTGCTAAAAAACTTTGTCAAGAATTTAATACTATAGATGTTACTGATTATGAAGGTCGTCTAAAAATTTTGCAAGAACTATTTCAAACAAATAAAAGCTTTACCATTGACCCAACTTTATGGGTTGATTATGGATATAATGTTACATTTGGAAAAAATTTCTATGCAAATCATAATTGTATATTTCTTGATGTTAACACTATAACAATTGGAGACAATGTTATGTTTGCTTCAAATGTTCAACTTTATACCGCTACTCACCCAGTAGCTGCTAAAGAAAGAATTTCTGGTTTAGAACTAGGATACCCCATAACAATTGGAGATAATACTTGGCTGGGTGGCGGAAGCATTGTTTGCCCTGGTGTAAATATAGGAAAAAATGTTGTAATTGGAGCAGGAAGTGTTGTGTCAAAAAATATCCCTGACAATGTTGTTGCTGTGGGAAATCCATGCAAAATTATTCGTAATCTATAATTATCTTAAAGGCGACTAATGGTCGCCTTCATCCTATTTTGCTATTATTTTCTTGAGGATTTATTATTTCAATTCTGCCTTCTATCACTGGAGTGATTTCTCCTTTTTCTTTCACATAATTGTTAAACAAGTCTCTGATATAATCATTAGTGTTTAAAAGTAATTTAGAGCGGTCTGTTAATCCACTTTCAGTATTTGGGTTGAGTACATTAAACATATCATATCCATCTCCTCCACCGCCCATAAAGTCATTTATTACAACTTTATACGTTTTATCTAGCTCTATTGGTGTTCCATCAGGCATAGTTACACTAATCATTCTTTCTCCTGCTGGTTTTGAGCCATCAAATTTATAGCTAAGCCCTGAAACTTGTAGGAACTGCCCTGCTGTTGATGGGTATCCTGCTATGCCATGCTCCAAAGCTTCCCACACTATCTGCCCTGTTGTTTCAATCAATATCATTCTATTATCAAAAGGAAATGCTGTATATACATCATTAAGAGTTACATCCCCTTGTTCAATACCAGCCCTTACGCCGTCACCATTTTGTAGTGCTATATCTGCTTCAAAATATTCTCTTTGACTGTCTGCTGCAATATTTGCTAGTGCATTTTCTTGTGTTCTTACAAGCGGTGCTGACCATTTAAATTGTTCTGTTGCTACGGCTACAACATCATTCATCATTGTTCCCATTTCATCTACATATTTATCTACAACTTGCTTCACTTCTTCATTTTCTGGGATAACTTCCGTGATAACAAATTGATTAGCTGTGTAGCCTACCATTTCTTTATTAAGAACATTAATATTCACTTGAGTTAAACAAGCAGAATGCGCACCAGGATTTATAACTAGTGTATCCTCCACATATTCTGGCCTACCAAAAATATCATTTCCACCAGCCACTTCTACATCTACTCCTTCTATCTCAATTGGTAGCTGCATATTATGACTATGCAAATGTGCTAGTGCAATTACAACATCACTTTCAGTGTCTGCTCTTGCAACTACATCTCTCCCTACATCAAAGTGGTCTCTAAGTTCAATATCTTGTGTGTTTGTATAGTGAGTTGAATCTTTACTATTTTCATCTGTTAATCCCACAATTGCAACTTTTATTCCGTTAACTTCTTCAACATAATATTCTTCTAATTGTTCTGGATATGTACCGTCTTTCATATATGTGTTTGCAGATAACATTTTATAATCTGCTTGTTCTGCTAGTGCTAATAAATTTTCAAATACAAAATCAAAGTCATGATTTCCTAAAACTGTTGCGTCGTATTCCAAAGTATTCATTACATCAACTGTTGAACGTCCCTCAAAAAGATTTGCTAAATTTGTATTGTATGGAGAGTCCCCTCCATCTAGCAACAACATATTTTCGTCTAGCTCTCTTAATTGTTCCACTAGCGTTCCTACTCTTGACATTCCTCCCAGTTCCATTGAACCCTTTGGTTCAGAAACAAGATGCCCATGAATATCTGCTGTTACCATTATAGGCACGATTGCAAAATTTTCGTTAGATATTATATTATCTAAAATATAAGCTGCTTCTTCTCTTGTAATATTCGTATCATTATAAACTACATCACTAGGCAATAGTCCGTCATCAATCGCTTGTTGTATGTAATCTACTGAATTTTCAGGGCCATAAATTGCTTTTCCAACTGCTAGTACAAATTCATTTCTAGTCATTGGGGACGTTGGATTAAAGTTTCCACTATCAATATTCATAATTCTAGCCTCTATAATAGTTTCAACTGCAGCTTCGCTCCACTTTGGTAAATCTGTTGTTGCTGGCATTACCGCTGACTCCAGCATTGCCATAGAAGTATCTGTACTTATAAAAGTCTTTTCCAAAGTTTCATCTGCTGAAATGCGATATGGAACATCGACCAACTTAAAAGCTCTAGAAATTAAAATTGCTGCTTCTTGTCTACTCAATGTTCCTGTTGGATCAAATCCTACGTCTTTTCCTAGAATTATCCCTTTGTCATACAAAGCTCCAATAGAACTTTTGTAGGCCGAATTATTGATATCATCAAAAGGTGTGGCTAATAGTGTTGAGCTCATAAACATGGATGCTAAGGCAACAGTTAAAAATTTTTTCATAAATAAATTCCCCTTTAAATTTTATTTAAAATCAATTTATTTTGCATTATAGCATACTTTTTAGCTTTAATATATTAAATCCATGTTAAAGTTATAAACTGTCTTTTAAGTTGTACAGGTTCGTATAGATTAATAGTATCCGGCTTTTTTATATGTTGTCACATGTTACGTGAACTTGTTAAAAAATTTTAGGGATGATATAATATTAACGAGGTGATAAAATGATTTATACAATTACACTAAATCCATCATTAGATTACATAATGAAACTAGACAATTTTGTAAGTGCAGGTGTTACAAGAAGCACAGAAGAAAAAATATTTATTGGAGGAAAAGGCATTAACGTATCCACTATTTTAAGAGAGCTAGGGGTAAAGTCAAAAGCTCTAGGGTTTATCAGTGGGTTTACTGGAGAATATATTGTCAATGTATTAAACAAAAAAAACATTGATACTGACTTTATTAATGTAGAAAATGGTTTTACACGCATTAACGTGAAAATTAAATCAAATGTAGAAAGTGAAATAAACGGAGCAGGCCCTTTAGTGGCTAGCGAATATGTAGATGGCTTAATAAGTAAACTTACGCAGCTGACTAGCAAAGATGTTTTAGTTATAGCAGGAAGTATACCTCAAAGTATACCTAACAATATATATAAACAAATTTTAAGCATTGTATCACAAGCTAACGTAAAAGTTGTTCTAGACACAACAAAGTTATTACTAATTGAGGCACTAGAACATAAACCATTTTTGATTAAGCCAAACAAACATGAGCTGGAAGAAATTTTTGATATTAAAATAGAAAGCCTGGAAGATGTTATTTTTTATGCGAAAAAGCTTCAATCTATGGGAGCAATAAATGTTATTATATCATTGGGAGGCGAAGGGGCTATTTTAGTTTGCCAAACAGGTCATGTTTATAAAACAAATGTCCCAAAAGGCGTAGTTAAAAATTCCGTTGGTGCAGGTGATTCTATGGTTGCTGGATTTATTGCCACATATTTAGAAACACAGGACTATAAGTTAGCCTTAAGAAAGGGTGCAAGCTGCGGAAGTGCCACTGCATTTAGCCATGACCTTGCAACAATAGATTTTATAGAAGAAATAGAAAATCAAATAGTTGTAGAAACCCTTTAATTATCATTAAACATCACACTATTCATCTACGTTTGTATTCCACCCATAGCCTTCCACAGTTCATCAAGGCTTCATGAAAAAGATAACATTATAACTTTCATCTTATTTAATCATAATATAAATTTATTGAAATTTATTTATTTTTATATTATAATGATTTTATGCTTTAACATGTATGAAATGCAAATTAATTTTTATATAAAATGACTAGGACAATATGGTTCAAATAAAATTATATGTGTCCTTATGGGCTGTCAATGTTAATCCGTAATGTATAACTTTATAGTGTTGAAATTTCTATAAGAAAGTTATCTTGATAAAGATATATTAAGGGAGGTGATTATTCGATGAAAAAAAATCTTCTTATATGTTATAATATTTGTTTAATAGCTATTTTTCTATTTTATGTAACTTGTTGTTGGATTAATTGGCCTGTCGATTTAATATTAAAAATAAATCCAAGTTTAATTAAGGTAGGAAGTATTTTGCCAATCATTAGTCTGATGTTATTTGGTTATCAAACTTTTGTCCATAGGTCTCTGCTGTGGTATTTATCAAGCATAAACATGGCTAGTCTAAGTATTGTTATGTTAGGAGTTAATTATGTACTTACTAATTTACTATCATCAATCAGTCAATTTAAATGGTATATGATGACTTTATTTGTTATGTATTTTGTCTTGATGACTATTGGCATAGTATGTAAAAAAAATATTTTATGTGCTCATAAAGAACAACATAATTAAAACTCTTAATTATGTTTAAAAAGTTAAGAACATAAGTTGAGAGGAGGTCTTGTAGATAAAGACCTCCTCTCATTATTGATGTGTTCATTTAATTTTCTTTCTAATTCCATGTCTTTCACTATACTCATCTATATCCCTCCTATAATTTCCTTACTTTATCGACGGCCCTTTTTATATCAGAATATTTTTTATTAAAAAAACCATAAATCTTAGGTGTACTCATCAAATTTTGACTTTTAGTTCTATATTCAAAATCTATTAATGAAATTATACCTTTACTATTTATCATGTTGTCAGGAGATAAATCACCAATTGAAATTTTCTTTGAATTCATAATTAATAAAAAATTAACTATTTAATTATATCTTTTTTAAACCTATATATGAATGAAATATAATCATTCAGAAGTAGCTCTTTTAAATTATTGCCTTAGATAAAATGAATCTATTAACTTAGGAACTCCTTCTATTCCAGACAAATGATTCAAAATTTCTAATACACACTGTATTCCATCATATCCCATAATATTTATTTCACCTTGCATCAAACCTTCTTTTATTAATGTTATGACTTGTGCTACTTTTAAATCTTTAACTCGCACAAGGGGTTTATTTATATTAAAAGTACTTTAACTAAATCTATCATGATAAGGGAAAAAGGCCAAATGGATTTGAAGCATAAAAAATATTGCAGCTTATAAGTACATATTTAACTAGCACAACTGGTATATAACTACAATTGAATACATTAAAACAATTCTTTGCATTGTGATATAGGTGGTTGCTAAAAGTAGTCATAGTGTAAAACTTCTGAGCAATTTTTAATTACGAATATTCAATGCACCGAAAATGTTTCTAAAGTGCAGCACGACAAGAACAAGTCGTAAAAACACCTAAAAAGACTACATTATTGTGAAAGTACATTTGCCTAGGGAACTATAATGTTCTGCCCTAATCTAAATTGACTAACAGAAATTAATTTGTCCATTTAATCACTTAATAATTCCCTGGCATGGGAAGTTTCCCCCACTAGGGAATTTTTCACAAACCTATTTCAGGACACATGCAAATACCCGGCTTAATGATAGCGTATTTAGGAATAACATGTCTAAATCTGTTGTTTTTCACAGATAGTACTTGAATTTAAATATAATATAATGAATATTTATGCAANTGAAACTGTAAAATCTTTATTTTTTTTATCTTCCGTTAATCTGAATAAACTTATTAAGCTACAATTTATCCAAATAAATGTTCTTTATTCATAAATTATTAGCTATAATTCAGGAATACCGAATTTATGAACAACATGTCTAAATCTGGTATTCCTAATAAGGAAAAAAGACTAAATAGATTTTTTCCTTATTTTTTATTATATATAGATGATAATGCTAAGTTTGTATTGGAATTCAATCCCTAGATTAAAATGCTGAATTTATATTGGAATTCAATACTTAGATTAAAATACTGAATGTTTATTGGAATTTGATATCTGATTGAAAATGCTGAATGTATATTGGAATTCAATATTTGATTGAAAATGCTGAATGTGTATTTGAATTCAATACTTGGATTAAAATACTGAATGTGTATCTGCATTGAATACTAAAATGCTGAATGTATATTGGAATTTAATACTTGGATTAAAATGCTGAATTCGTATTGGAATTTAATACTAAAATACTGAATGTGTATTGGAATTTAATACTTGGATTAAAATGCTGAATTCGTATTGGAATTTAATACTAAAATGCTGAATGGAATGTGCATCTGAATTTAATACTAGAATACTGAATGTGTATTGGGATTTAATATCTGATTGAAAATGCTGAATTCGTATTGGAATTTAATACTAAAATGCTGAATGGAATGTGCATCTGAATTGAATACTAAAATACTGAATGTGTATTAGAATTCAATACCTGAACGAAAATGCTGAATGCGTATTGGAATTTAATACTAAAATGCTGAATGGAATGTGCATCTGAATTGAATACTAAAATGCTGAGTGTGTATTAGAATTCAATACCTGAACGAAAATGCTGAGTATGAATCTGAACTAACTCCCTGAGCAGATTGTTAAGTTGCATAGTTTATTTCAAAATAATTTTTTGCATTATAAATAGGCCTAAAGTAACTTGCCTATCAGTCTTACTCTATTATACTTTTTAATTCTAACCTTTACATAACCTGTTTATAATCTCAAATGTAAGATTATTAATAACACTATGTTTAGGATAAATTAAGTTTATGTTATTATCCAAGGTTTAATTTTTTTGGAGATTATAAACAGTATTATATACTAAGGTCCATGGCCATGGTTTTCCTTTGTTACTAAAGCATATTTTGCTTTTAATTAATGATAAGAGAAAAAGACTAAATGACTTTTTCTCTTATTTCTGAATCACGGATTTAGGAATAACGTGACTCAATCTGTGATTTTTAAAACACTTATATAATTTTGGTTGTGGTTGTTAAGGGTTGCTACTTATTCTTTCACGTCTGCTCTACTACTTATTTTTTCACCCAATTGCTACTTATTTGTTCGCGATTACTCTGCTAATTGTTTTTTTCACATTGCTTAACTATTAAAGTATATACCCATATCTAATAAAATGCAACTAGCAAAATACCCTAATATATTTTTTCCCACTAGGGAATTCTATCCAATATAATCGATATTGCTTCAAAATGTATATTTATGCACATTTGTGCTATTTGTACACCTTATTTTATGGGCATATAATAACGTCCCGTGCTATTCTTAACGAAATTTATCTCGATATATTTATATGCATGTCTTGTAATACTTTTATTCAACTCTTTCTATTACTTCAAAATAAGAAAATCCAAAAGACCTCCTACTTCCTAATCCTGTTAAATATAGCTCGTTTAAAATATAATTTGGTGCATAGATATCAAACACTCCTGCTACAGTATCAATCAAGTTGTTATAATT
>LJHD01000274.1 GCA_001983475.1 Candidatus Epulonipiscium fishelsonii
AAATTTTCATTAGTAATATAAATCGAATATTAAATAGGAGCCGAAAAAATGGAAATTACAAAAAAAAGACTATGTATTATAGATGAAATTAGAGGATTAGCTATTATTTATGTTGTTTTATATCATTTTTTATATGATTTACATGTTTTATTTAGAGTAGTAAATGTGCCATGGTTGTTTTCTTATACTATGCAATTTGTAAGAGTATGTACAGTTGTTATATTAATGGTTATCTCTGGAATTTCGTGTCATCTTAGCCAAGGAAATTTAAAAAGAGCAGTTAAAATTTTAATGATAGGTGCATGTATTTCTTTATTAACATTTATTTTGTACAAAGATAGTTTTATACTGTTTGGTATTTTTCATTATTTTGGATGTGCAATTTTAATATATGAGCTTTCTAAAAATATTATTTTAAAGTTACCACAGAAAACATTTATTATTATTTTTATGCTATGTTTTTATATTACATATAATGTTTACAATGATTACATATATTTAATTTTTACAAAACTTGAATTCAGTTCACCAAACAACATTTTTTTTGTACCTCTTGGATTTAGCTTGGATAGTTTTTCTTCATTAGATTATTACCCGATGTTGCCATGGATATTTCCTTTTTTAATAGGAACTCTTTTGGGAAAATCAGTTAAAAATTCAAATTTGCCTAAATGCCTATATAAGGAACATGTTCCAGCTTTATCAAAAATTGGAAGAAAAACATTATTGATTTATATTTTACATCAACCACTTTTATTTGCTATTTTTTATGGTATGGAATTTTTTAATTTATGATGTTTAAAGAAGTTCTTTTGCAACTAGCAAAAGGCCTTCTTTAATATTTGCTAAGTTCTTGGATGCTATTAAAATTGTTCAATAACTTCCGCCAGTTGTTGTTTTGTTGCAATTGTTATGTTAAAGTTGTATTAAGTTGTTATCTTAAAGCTGATAAAAACTTCCATAATATTTAATCATTTTTTATAATTCAAAAAGAGAGCGAATATATTAATATTCACTCTTGATTGGATCTTATTAAGTCTAGGTTTATTTTATTTGGACAAAAACCGGAGAACTAGATTGATATCACTTGGTTATACTAGATGCAATTAGAAATTGTCCCTAAAATAATCATCCAAAAGAGTAATTTAAAAATTAATGTGTGCTGATTTAATTCCTGAATCATGATGGGAAATTAAAGATTTATCATAATTTATTCAGAATAACGAATTAGTAACAACGTGACTAAATCTGCTATTTACTTTTAGTAAAAATTGTATAAATCAGTAACTAGTAAAATTTTAATCTATATTTATTTTTATAAATTACTATAACTTTAAACTATGGCAAGTATAAAGAAAAGGTATTAGACTTATCCTATCATAAATGATATTATAATAATATAAAAATCTAGTTTTATTATCAAATTAATTATTTTTTTAAATCTATGAAGAAAATACAATGTAACTTATATATATATTTCACCAAAAATAGATGTTTAGTTTTATGTAAAATATATATAATGGTTTCAAATAACACTACGTATAATCTGTATAAAATCTTTTATATACAGCGGTAAATAAGATCCTTCTCTATAAGCTATTATTAAATCAAAAGAGATACTTTCTTGTCCAACTGAAAAGCAGGCTGTATTTATGTCAGAGAATAAATGTTTTAGATGAAACTCAGACATAAAACACACACCCATTCCTGCTTCTACCATTTTTAAAGAAGTAGCAAGACTCTGGATTTGAAAAATAGAATGGGGGGTAAACCG
>LJHD01000275.1 GCA_001983475.1 Candidatus Epulonipiscium fishelsonii
ATTTAGGCCACACTATTTCCCTTTTACTGAACCAAGTGCAGAAGTTGATGTAACATGCATTATGTGCAAAGGTGAAGGTTGCTCCATATGCAAAGGCGAAGGCTGGATTGAAGTTCTTGGCTGTGGAATGGTGCACCCAAAAGTGCTTGAAATGGCAGGCATTGACCCAACTATACATCAAGGGTTTGCCTTTGGTATGGGTGTTGAACGACTTACCATGCTTAAATATAATATAAACGATATACGTTTGTTCTATGAAAATGATATACGATTTTTAACACAATTTTAAGTTGAAAGGAAAAAAAGAAAATGAATGTACCAATGGCGTGGCTTAAACAATATGTGCCAATAGATATGGATTTAAAAACTTTTGTAGATAAAATGACTATGTCTGGATCTAAAGTTGAAAAAGTTGAAGAAAGCGGAAAAGAAATAACAAAAGTTGTTGTAGGAAAAATAGTTGAAGAAGAAAAACACCCCGATGCAGATAGACTTAGAGTTTTAAAAGTTGACATTGGTTCAGACGAACTACTACAAATTGTAACAGCAGCAACAAATGTAAAACTTGATGATGTTGTCCCTGTTGCATTAGATGGAGCAACTCTTGCAAATGGAATTGTCATAAAAAAAGGAAAGCTTAGAGGGGTTGAGTCTAACGGGATGTTATGCTCCATTGAGGAACTTGGCCTTACTCATGAACAATTTCCTGATGCACCAAGTAATGGAATTTATGTATTTAGACGTCCTCTACAATTAGGCTCATGTGCAAAATCATATTTTGGACTTGGTGAACAAGTTATTGAATTTGAAATTACATCTAATCGCTCGGATTGTTTCAGTATTATAGGAATTGCAAGAGAAGTTAGTGCTACATTTGATGTTCCCCTTAATGTCCCTAAAATTATTGTAGAAGAACTAAAAGATTCTTCAAAACCACTAAAAGTGACAATTCACAATGAAGCACTTTGTTCCAGGTTCGGGACAAAAGTTATTAGAAACATTAAAGTTGGTCCATCACCAAAATGGCTTCAAGATAGGCTAATTTCAGTAGGACTAAGACCAATCAATAATATTGTTGATATTACAAATTTTGTGTTATTTGAATATGGTCAACCAATGCATGCTTTTGATTATGATAAAATTTCCGGGAATCACCTTCATATAAGAAATGCAAGAGAAGGTGAAAAACTATTAACTCTTATGGGAGAGGAAATAACTCTTGATAAGACTATGCTAGTTGTTGCTGATAACGAAAAAGCTCTATCAGTTGGAGGAATTATGGGTGGAGAAGCTTCAAAAGTAACGGAAGAAACTACCACAATTATTTTTGAATGTGCAAACTTTAATGGATTTAATATTAGACAAACATCTAAAAAGCTTGGAATAGTAAGTGATTCCTCTAAAAAGTTTGTTAAAGGAATTGATCCAAATATAGTTGAGAAAGCACTAGGAAGAGCTTGCCAACTTATAAATATGCTAGAAGCAGGAGAAGTTGTTTCTGGATTAATAGATATTTACCCAAAAGTACGCTATTCTTTAAAACTTAAATATGATGTAGAGTGGATTAATTCGTTTTTAGGATTACAACTTTCCGAACAAGAAATGATTGATATTTTTAAACGCCTTAAATTTGGCATAGATACCAAGGAAAAATCTGTGGTTATTCCAACTTATAGACCAGATATAACTATGATGGCTGATTTAGCTGAAGAAGTTGTAAGAATTTATGGGTACGATAAAGTTCCTGTAACTCTTGAACAAGCTAGCCCTACTGTAGGAATAAAATCATTTAGACAACTTGTCGTTGAAAAATTACACAACATTATGTCTATGAATGGAATTTTTGGAGTGTTAACTTATACTATTGAAAGTCCTAAAATCTTTGACAAGCTGAACATAGACCACGAAGCTAACCTTAGAAAATGTCTTAAAATCTCAAATCCATTGGGTGAAGACTTTAGCATTCTTCGAACTACTACTCTAAACGGAATGTTAAATATTTTAAGTACCAACTACAACAAAAGAAATGAAAATGTAAATATTTATGAAATTGGCAAAATCTTTGAAAAGCAGAGTGACAATGAGTTGCCTAAAGAGACAGAAAAATTAACTATTGGTATGTATGGAAAAGATACTGACTTTTTTAAACTAAAGGGTATCCTTGAAACTATATTTGCTGAATTAAAAATAACTACACAGGAATACTTGCCAAATACCGAGCTGCATTTTATGCACTATGGAAGATGTGCAAGTGTAAAAATTAATCAACAATGCATTGGCTTCTTAGGCGAAGTGCATCCAAGAGTGTTGAAAAATTATAATATTGGTAATAGGGCATATATTATGGAAATTGATGTTGACGCACTAGTCGATTATACAAAAACAGATGTAACATTTAAGCCTACCCCAAAATTTCCAAGTATATCCAGAGATATAGCAATGCTTGTTATGGACAATATTTTAGTTGGAGATATAGAAAAGCTGATTAAACAAAGAAGTGGTAAGTTCCTTGAAAGCATAGAATTATTTGATGTATATAAAGGAGAGCAGATTGAAGAAGGATACAAATCTGTCGCATACAACCTAGTGTTTAGAGCAGAAGATAAAACTCTTACAGATAAAGAAGTTCAAAAGGTTATGAATAAAATAGTCAACGGTCTTGAAACATCATTTGCAGCAAAACTAAGAGACTAGAATAAAACCATAGATTCACTAGAAATTTTAAAAAATAGTCAAGAACCTCCCTCTTATAAGCATTAGTATACGAGGGAGGTATTCTTATTTTCATCCTACTTTTCTAGCATCTTACTTTGTATCCTAGGCACAATTAGAAATTGTACCTAAAATAATTAAAGAGTAATTTAAAACTCAATGTGTATTTGTTTAATTCCCGAATAACATGTCTAGGATATTTTATAAGGATAGTATTCCTTTTATAGCGAATGAATAATATAGAAAAAAGACATACTACTATTTAGAATACAGCTGCTACTCTCGAGCTTTAGATATTTCTAGTTATAAAAATTTAGGAGGATATATGAAGTACTATATTATTTTAATAGTGATAATAAATTGTATCATAATGAGCATGGTTGACGCTATAATTATGCCACCATACTTTGTGAAATCTTTTATTAAAGTATTGCTTTTTACAGTTGTACCAATTACTTTCTATATCAAAAGCAAAGATGATAGTTTAAGAACAATGTTTATTCCAAAAATGAATGGTATAATATTTTCTTTTGTTATAGGTGTTATAATATTTTTTGTGATTACAGCATCATATTTTGGATTTAAAAACATATTTGACTTCAGTAACGTAACTACATCTTTAACTGAAGATATAGGAGTAAATGTAGATAACTTTATGTTTGTCTTTATATATATCAATTTTATTAATTCTTTCTTAGAAGAATTCTTTTTTAGAGGGTTTGCATTTCTAACGCTAAAAAGATATGTCAACAAAAAGTTTTGCTACATATTTAGCTCACTAACTTTTGCTTTATATCATGTAGCTATGATATTTACTTGGGTTTCCCCTATTCTTGTAGCTCTTGCTGTTTTAGGATTATTTATTGGAGGAATAATATTTGACTATATTAATGATAGATATGAAAATATATATGCTTCGTGGATTATTCACATGTTCGCAAATTTAGGTATAAACACAGTAGGTTTTATATTGTTTACAACTATAAGCTAAGATGGTTTGGGAGCTTTGCTCCTGCACCACTATTTAGTTACTACTATTTCAAAGCCCTTTTATAACAACAAGTTGTTAACAACATACAAAAAAATATTTACAAGTAAAATATTGTTTCAAAATAAATTTTTAATTGTTTAAATTTAATACATATAAATCTTTTATAACTATAATCCTAGTCATTCTTTCCTAATTTTGTCAAATTAAATGTTGGCATATTTTTTGCTTAGTAATATATTATAATATAA